>JAGYNM010000161.1 GCA_018399335.1 Bacteroidales bacterium
AAAATTTTTTTTCGAAACGTCCTTTTAGCTTAACAAACTTTAACGGCCATACACTGATCGTAAAACCTGAACTGACAATAATTGTTTACTTTTGGATGTTTTGCAGGAAAATGTGTTTTACAAAACTCAAGCAAATAAAGTTTAAAACTGATTTTATGATGTTAAGCATGAAGAATATAGCCCTGATCATTTTATCGTTGCTGGCAGGCTTTGCGGCCATGGCTCAAAAGCCCGAAAAGATTGATCCCAAAGAAACCACTCAGAAGTTCGCTGCTGCACTGTTTTATATCGATAATTTTTATGTGGACAGCACAGATACGCCCGAACTGGTTGAAGATGCGATCGTTTCGATGCTTAAAGAACTTGATCCGCATTCTTCTTATTATTCTAAGGATGATATTGAAGCAGCCAACGAGCCACTCGAAGGAAGTTTTGAAGGTATTGGCGTAACGTTTCAGTTGCTGCGCGACACCATTTTGGTGGTTGCTCCTGTTCCGGGAGGCCCGTCAGAAAAGTTGGGCATACTTGCAGGCGATCGCATATTAAAAATCGACGGAGAAGATGCTTTCGGAAAAAAAATTACCAACAAATATGTAATGGACAGGTTAAGGGGCGAAAAAGGTACCACCGTTGGGGTAAGTATTTTTCGCAACAATATGCCTGAGCTGATTGATTACACGATTGAGCGCGACAAAATCCCGATCAACAGTATAGATGCAAACTTCATGCTGAATAAAGATGTTGGCTACATCAAACTAAACCGCTTTTCGAAAACTTCGATGGAAGAATTTTATCAATCAATGGCTGAACTTACAAAAAGCGGAATGGAAAACCTGATATTAGATCTTAGAGGCAATTCGGGTGGATTTTTAAATGTTGCCGTCGAGCTCTCGGATGAGTTTCTGGAAGAAGGCAAGCTGATTGTTTATACCGAAGGATTGAAGAGTCCGCGCCAGGATTTTTCGGCCACCACCAAAGGAAGTTTCGAAAAAGGAAAATTGGTTGTGTTGATCAATGAAGGTTCGGCTTCGGCCAGCGAAATTGTTTCGGGTGCTGTTCAGGATTGGGATCGCGGCATCGTAATTGGCCGTCGTTCGTTTGGTAAAGGACTGGTGCAAAGACCATTTCAACTTCCTGATGGTGCAGTGATCCGGCTTACAGCTGCCCGCTATTTCACGCCAAGTGGCCGCAGCATTCAGCGTCCGTACGATGAAGGAAGTGAAAATTACTTTAAGGATCTGATCGAACGGCAGCGCAAGGGCGAACTGGTGAATGCCGACAGCATCCATTTTCCGGACTCCCTTAAGTATTTCACTGCAGCCAAAAGAACTGTGTTTGGCGGCGGCGGCATTATGCCGGATATTTTTGTGCCGGTGGATACGCTTCATTTAACCACTTATTACTCCGATCTGATTCGCAAAGGCGTTTTCAATCGCTATACCATTGATTTTTCGAATGAAAAGCGCGATGAAATCAAAAAATCCTATAAAACCACTGAAAAATTTGTGAAAGGATTCGAGGTGGATGAAGCCATGATGACAGATTTTCTGGCCCTTGCCGAAAAGGAAAAGGTAGCGTTTGATGAAGCCTTATTCCAGCGTTCGGCAGATTTCATCCGGATGCAAATCAAAGCATTGATTGCCCGTAATATATGGGATATGGAAGCTTATTATCAGGTGGTAAGCGAACAGGATGAAACCATTCTTCAGGCACTCGAAATACTGGAAAAGAATGATATGTTCTCGGAAGTGATTCATCCGGAGGAAAAATAAAACTCACAGCCTGATTTTTATCAATCTAAAAACCTGGGTGACAGGTATGTTCCTGACTTTTTCGGGAAACCAAACTGCAGGCTTATTTCATGTGTACCGCTGTTGTAGTTTGCTATTTTCGATATCCCCAGATCATAGGCATATCTTAGTTTGATTGTTTCGGACAAAGCTATTCCGGCGCGTATTATCAATGCATCCTGATGTCGGTAGGCCAGGCCTGCTTCCAGAATTCCGGCTTCAATCACAGCGCCAAGTTGCATGCGCCTGATCGTTCCCTGTAAATGCCAGGAGATTTCAGTCAGCAATCTGCTTTGCTCATTTAGCATTAGCCGATGCATCAGGTATAAATGATTATGCAAGGGAATCCTGAAAATCGTGGCTTTTCGGTTGGGAGTTGTAATATGATTGGCTGCCACACCAATTGTGAAGGCATTCCAATAAAGTTCTGCACCAAATGAAAAATCAGGTTTAAAAACAGATTCATCAGGTTTGATGAGTGGTTCGTTACCTTCTTCAAAAATCAATTCCGAATAAAGCACCTGACGTTGATAAAAACCTGCTCCGAGGCCAAAACGAAGATCGAGCTCATTCGAAAGTCTTACCTGATAAGCATAAGCCAGGCTCAGCTGTCGGGTAATTTCTTTTCCTGCAGTCTGATTCAGAAAGCTTAATTTGAGACCCATTGGTTGCTCATCCATAAACATATCTGCGCTCAGATATTGCACAGCAGGTGCATCGGGGAAGCCAATCCATTGCTGCCTGGCCATCAATTCCAGATTGATTCGTCCGTTGTCGTCCATTGCTGCCGGATTAAACACCTTTTGGTTCATCCCGTGAAGGCTAAAAAGCAAGTCGGTCTGTGCTTTGGCTTGCCCAACCATAAACAACAATATTGCAGCTAAAAGCAAATATTTAAACATCCTGCTCATGGTTTAATTTGTTTAGCTTCTTCTATCGAGATACGTTTTCCGTTGTGATAGGGCACGATAAAACAATCTGAAAAACCTGCTGCCAAAACCTGATTTTTAAGCGATTCGGCTGCTGACAGATATTGTCGGTCGCCAATTTCGTAACGGTAGATGCCATTCACAGGCTGCACATAAAACCGGGCATCAGGTATGATAGCCTTCAAAACAGCGAAATAACTCTCAGGCTCGAAGTAAGCCGATGTTGCCATCAGCTGAACGCGATAAACAAGATCGGTTTCCTTCGGAATAAAATTGCTTTGAGAAATCACTGGTTTAAAATCAGTTCCTGTTACAGTAAAAGTGGTTCTGCGATTGGCCTGATGCTCTGCTTCGGATTTAGCATTTGGGAATATGGGGTTTTGTTTGCCAAAGCCTCTCGATACCAGTCGCGCAGGATCAATGCCGTTTGATACCAGATAATTAACCACAGAAGCGGCACGGTTG
>JAGYNM010000162.1 GCA_018399335.1 Bacteroidales bacterium
GCCCTGAATCAAAAAGCTGTTGCCCGCCAACATGCCAAAAGTATTATGCGCAAATACGAAGAGATGAACCTGATTGTGGTACATCTGGGAGGCGGCATCACAGTAGGCGCACACAAAAAAGGTCGTGTGGTTGATGTGAACCAGGGACTCGATGGCGACGGGCCTTTCTCGCCCGAACGCACCGGCACACTGCCCGTGGCTGCTTTGGCAAGGCTTTGCTACAGCGGAAAATACTCCCTGAAAGAAGTATTAAAAATGATCAAGGGCGAAGGTGGATTGGTGGCTTATCTGGGCACTAACAGCGCCTACGAAGTGCAACAAAAAGTTGAGGCCGGCGACCAGGAAGCTGAATTGGTTTACAAAGCCATGGCATATCAGGTGGCCAAAGAAATTGGTGCCATGGCCACTGTGATGCATTTGCAGGTAGATGGCATTTTAATAACCGGCGGCATTGCACACGATAAATACTTTGTGAATCAAATTATTGAGCGCGTGCACCGAATTGCACCAGTGCATGTATATCCGGGCGAAGATGAACTGAAAGCCCTTGCTATGAATGGCTTACGTGTATTGAGCGGCGAAGCCGAACCTAAACTTTATAGCTAAAAAACAAAAACCTAACAAAAACACAACACATGATTGAATTCCCGCTCGAAGGCCATGATTACATTTTACTGAATCAATTGCTAAAATTTACCGGCCTGGCCGAAAGTGGTGGCGAAGCCAATCAAATGATACTGGCCGGGCAAGTGAAATTGAACGGCACGGTCGCGCTGGAAAAAAGGCGCAAAATAAAAGCTGGTGATGTGGTGCTTTTTGAAGGACAGGAAGTGCGGGTTTTTTAGCAAATAAGCGGGAATAATGACATTATTCACAATGCCAATCGCTTATATCGCGTCTCTATTAGATTTAGGTAAGCCATTTTCATTTCTTCTGAAAGGAAGGAACGATCAATCCAGTTTATTGCGTTTCTCTTATGCTTTGAGAATCTGAAAAACGCAGCTGACCTTTGTTTAGCGTTCAATCCCAATTTTTCAGCAAATTGATCAAAATGATCCCTATTCAATTTTCTTTTTTTTCCGCAGAGGCTAAGTGCAAGTTCTTCGTCATCATCCGGATTAATAATGGTAGCATTGAGTAAATCATAGGCAGGTGCTAAAATCCAACCGGAAGCACTTTCGATCATCGAAAAATTCTTCAGGTGCATATCATTATTACCTGCCAGAAAAGAAAAAACAGTGAGTTCGAAGAGCAGGATTTTGTCGAGCAAAGGATTGCTTGAATAGGCCTCCAATGCTTTTCCAACTTTTTCCATGGAGCTTTTATATTTGTCGTAAGCTTCTGTAATCTGAAACATATCCAGCATGTGAATTTTTCCGCCGGATGATGTTCGGTCAACGCGTTTAGTGATGTAAGATCGTTCGCCCGAGGCCAATCGAATCAATGAAGAAGGAACCACCCAAAGGCCAAAAACTTCGGCCATTCGCATAGTAAGATGTTCATTTTCCGGTAGTTCTACAAACTGTTCCGAAGGAGGTTTAAAGATATACTGTCCGCCCAAAGCATCAACAACCATGAGCCTGGAATCTGACTTTTGCTTTAAAGATTTAACAAGCGACATGGATAATTTGGCCTGCACACCAGGAACAGAAACACTCCGCTCAACTACACGTTTTGCCAGTTCATCCATTTGATTCAGGGTGTAAGTAATCTTTGGAGTCGTTTTGGTTCCAAAAATTTTCTTAGAACATTGTTCATGAAAATCAATGCCTTCTGGCACAGATTCGTAACAATATAAACAGCTATTCTGCATTTTCTTCCCTGTTTGGTATAACACTCACAGCACCAATACAGTTCTGACAGCATGCCAGCAATAATCCCATTCGATCATTGGGATTAATCTTCCAATTTTTGGAAGCAATATCCAGCAACCAACCTTCCGGAATTAAACCCTCAAAAAACGGAAAAAGACGATTACTTCTATAGGCCTGATCTGAAACAGGCATCGTAAAGGTGATGAAATCATTGGGATGTTCCCTTACATAGCGGTTTTCATATTGGAAAATAAATTCACCTTCATCTGTTTCCGTAATTGATCCGGCTAAAACATTTTTATAAAACACCCTGCCGCGCCTCATTCTATCACATTTTTGGAATTTACAGGTGCCAATTCATGACCAAACATGCGCAAAACTAAATTTACTTTATCCATGTTCAGATTGGTTTTGCCTTGTTCTATCTTACGAATCACTGTCAAAGCAACACCCGCACGCTCAGCAAATTCTTCCTGTGTAAGGTTTACATCTCTCCGACGTTCTTTTACAAAAGCTGCTAATCTTTTCATGCAATACATCTATAACAGTAAACATCACAAATATATAAATTATATGCATAATAATATAATTAATATGAAAATATTATCTTTTATATGCATTTAAATATATTAATAATTTCTTTCACCTCGCAAAAAACCAAGGGCACCCGAAAAGACTATAGTCGAACTCTCACGCAGTTTTACTCCACCACCAACTTTTGATGCTGCTTTTTATCTCTTGTAATCAACATCAGTTGATAAATGCCGGCAGGCAGAAAATCAATCGAAATGCTGCTACTCATATATTTCTCCTGATAAAAAACCTCACGCCCCTGCATATCATAAATGCTAAGGCCATTGTGGTTTTCAGGCAATAAATAAATTACATCATTTGCCGGATTGGGATAAAACAGTTTTTGCTGTTCATGAACCATATTTGAAGGCACACTCAGGTATTCATCCGTATAGCGTAAAACGGCACCATTGTCGCCTACCATCCAGCCCAGCTGCTCGTCTTTGAAAAAACTTACAGGCAATCTTACCCTGCGGTGTTGCCCCTCGTAGCGGAGTTCCCAGTTTTCACCTCCATCAGCCGTGATCGCTACCATGGCATCTTCAAAAGTGGCGACAGCCCGATCAGGTGTTATCATTTTCACAAAAGACGCTGCGCGATCGTTGATCTGCAAAGGCTCTGACCAGCTTTCACCTCCATCACGGGTGATTAGAATTCCTTGGTCATCAAGGGTGATCATGCCATTTTCAGAATCACTAAAACTGATGGAAGTAATGCGTTCATCATAAGCTGTTTGTATAATCTGCCACGAAGCCCCACCATCCGCTGTTTTCAAAAGCAGTCCTTTGTA
>JAGYNM010000163.1 GCA_018399335.1 Bacteroidales bacterium
AACAATACTGGGTTCAGCGGTAGGACAAACCATCTGGCAAACACCACATCCGGTGCAACCATCCAGCACATGCGGCACAAGTTTTTTACCACTCCTGCTGCGTCTCTGCACTATGGCTTTTTCGCCGATCGGGCATTCTGTGATGCAAAGATCACAAACTTCACGATCGAAAATCCTGTCTCTGAGCGGACTTGCTGACACTTCATTTTTTCCTGGCGAGCGATGAACACCTTTAAAATCATCTCCGCGCGGATTACCCTTAAAGCCTTCTCCCTTGTGCGCCAGACATGTATTTCTGTTCACGTGTGCTTTACCCATCCGAACAGCTTCTTTCATGGCCACCTTTTGCACTTCAAATGGATTCACCGTGGACAGATCAGCCCCTGGCTCAGCTGCGGCTTTTTCAACAGCACGCACACCTTCCTCCTTAAACGGTCTGAAATCGAGTACTGCCGTCGGACATGTTTCAACACACTGCAAAGCATCACACGAAAAATCGCAGGGCTGCACGCGTGGAGCTATGTAAGGAGTACCAAAACCAAGACCCTCGCCAGAACCAGCAAGTTTTATGGCTTGCACCGGACAAATTTGAACACATAGCCCGCATTTGATGCATCCATACAAAAAGTCCTCTTCGGAAATGGCTCCGGGCGGCCTCAGAAAATTTTCGCGCGGCATTGATTGAGCAGCATTTTTATCGAGAAGAAAAGTGGCTGTTCCAACTACTGCTAAAGTGCCAGCAGCAGCAATTCCACCTTTAAAAAACTCCCGACGATTCAGGCTATTTTTTTCCTTTTCCATGGTTTTGGTTTTTACATTTTAAACTACCTATTGCCGGAGCAAGTTGATCTGCTCCGGCTATTCTTATCCTAAAAAGAATATTTCAAACCAATATTGAAACTTCGACCGGGTTCAAAATAAAGACTTTGAACATCCATAGCTTTATAGGCACGACTCAAATGCTCAACATAGTTCTTGTTCAATATATTACGCACACTAAACATCACTTCCAGCGACCCAAAAGCAGTGTAATCAGCATAAAAATCAAAAACAGCAAAACCAGGCGTTTTTGATTCACTAAAAGAAGCTGCTACCCTATCCTGCTCATCCACAATGCGTCCATGAATTTCAGCATTAAATAAATCGGACTTATAGCCCAGGGTTGTTTGAAACGTCAAAGGCGTAATTTCTGCCAAAGGCTCATCCCAGCTAACATTCTGCCCGTAAGTGTAAGAGGCAGAAAGATTATAATGCCAGTTTTCGGCAAATTTCCAATCGAATCCAGCCTCAAATCCTGTGAGAAAAACCTCATCAGTATTTCTGAATTGCTTGGTAAACTTTGGATCCTGACAAGGAGTATAAATCCTTGGAATCGTGGTATCAACAGCTGCTGTGATATAATCCTGAACATAAGAATAGAAAACATCAGTGAAAAGTGTTAATCCTTTGATATTCTTTTCGATACGAGCATCAATTTGATAATTTACCTCCGATTTCAAATCGGGATTACCAATGTATTCATAAGCATCCATTCCAACACTCAAATGATTGATAAACAACTCCGTGAGTTCTGGCGAACGTGTTGCTCTTGCTGCAGCAACATAAAGGTTGTAGCCTTTTGGTAAAAACCATGTGAGAGAAGTTGTTGCAGAAATATCAAAACGATCGTCGGGTTGAATTTCATTGTTGTATTGCTCCAGAAATCCAGCTGCCGGATCATTGATACTATAGGTTATATAATCAGATCGCAAACCCAGCGTCCAGACAAGATTTTCATTGATATTCCTTTTATTCTCGAGAAATAATCCCAAGTCATCATGGTTAGAATCCTGCCATGTTTTATCAAAGAAATATTTTGGAGGATCAAATTCCTGACCTGTGCAGGTATTTTTAAAGACAAGCCGATCTCTCCCGCCGTCTTTGCCTATATGTTTATAATCAATTCCTGCATAAAGCAAATTATTGGAAGCTGTTTGTAAACCAAACTCTGTTCTTCCTCCGAATACCTGAGCAGTAACAGGCGATACAGCATGCACAGCTTTGTATGCTGGCCTCAGCGTATTACTCATTTCATGATCTATATAACTTCCATATGCCTTGATTTTAAACGACTTGAGTAAGGGGCTGATATTTGTGTAAGCGTAATCGAGCGAAAGGATACTACTATTGTCTTTATCAGCATCCATTGGAAGGCCGGCATAGAGCACATCTTTGGCCATACTTTGACGCCAGGTTAACTGAAGCCGCTGGCTTTGCGTAAACTGATAACCCATTTTCATGGCATAGCCAAAACGCGAAAAGGAAGAAGCAATCTCCTGCCCTGAGCCACTTTCATAATTGCCATAATCCTTATAGCCCGCATTGAGCGAGAAATCGAACTTATTCAAAACAGTCTGTACAAAAAGATTGGTGTAATAATTGCCACCATTGGATTGGTATCCGGCTTCAACACTTCCTGCAACACTCTGATTTATTGAACGATCAGGCTTACGGTTTACAATGTTGATGATACCGCCCAATGAAGCGCCATACCTTACGCTAAACGGCCCTTTGATGACCTCGATTTTTTCAATTTCTTCGGGTGCTACCTGCGCAATTGTAGGATCCATGCGGTTTGGACAGGCATTTGTACTGTGTACGCCTCCGTCAATCAAGACATTTAGCTGGCTATATTTAAAGCCTCTTAATACGGGCTCCATGCCATAATTGCCGCGCTTTTCGACGCCAAAGCCTGCCTGATTGATAAACATTGCGCCGCCGTCGTGAGGATTCTCAACCTGAATGGTGCGTCCTGCAATTTTTGTTTGTGTGAGATTTAACGGACTCTTTGCCGAAACCAGAATTTCTTCCAGTACTAAAGTATCTGTTTGAGCGTGCGATACAGTTGCCAAAGCCAAGATCGCCGCGGATACGATGATTTTTGTTATTGTTTTGTACATGATAGTAACTTTTTATGGTAAAACTGATACCTCATTCGAGGTTTTGTAATGCATTCAACCGCCCAAGCCTTTCTGAGAGAGGCAAGCGGCAGTTTCACGAAAAAGTTACTTTTGGGGGAGGGGTATTTACTTTTTTAGGATAAAATATGAGGTTAGTAGCATAATGAAAGTACTTACTACCAAGCTGTTTTGATATGATGATGTTTATGTTTGTCTCGACAGGCAAATA
>JAGYNM010000164.1 GCA_018399335.1 Bacteroidales bacterium
CCTAATCTGAATTACGAAGAGCAGCAAAACACTCCAGATGGCAAAACCATTTGGTTGCATACCAGTAAAGTTCCGATGCTGGATGAAAAGGGAAATATCACTGGTGTTTTGGGCACCTATGAAGACGTCACTAAGCGAAAGGCCGCAGAGGAAGCAGTGCAGAAAAATGAAAAGTTTCTTAAAAAACTGCTCGGTATCTTAAACCAGGGTTTGCTTTTAATGGAGAACAATCAGCTGCTTAAACTAATTGCCAACGAAACTACCCAGCTTTTCGAGGCTGATTTCTGCCTTGTAACGCATTGGGATGAAAAATTGCAGCGTACCACACCGCTATTGTCATATCCTGATCTGCCAGATAGGATTATGAAGGCTGTAGAATCAGGCAGTTTAACTTTCACCGAATCACTGATGAAAGAGGAGCAAATCATCATGGTGGAGGATACTTTAAATTCGGAGTACTTAAGTGCCGACGTGGCCAGTGAATTTCCAGCCAAATCGCTGCTTGGAATACCTGTAATTGCTAATAATCAGAAAATTGGCGGTATAATTTTGAGTTATAGCAACCAAAGAATATTCAGCATTTCGGAAGTAGAACGTGCTAATCTGGCTGCAGGAATTTTATCACTGATAATTGGACGCAATAATGTTTTTAGCGAATTAAAGCAAAGTGAAGAAAATTTGCGTTTGCTGATCGAAAAATCTCCCCTTGGAATTTCTGTTGTTGATAATCAGGGAAAATACATCATGTGCAATAGCGAGTTTGAGCGCATGTTTGGCTACAGCAGCGAAAAACTAAAGCAAATGCATGTGCTCGACCTAACTGATAAGGAATCGAGGCATATTGGTCAGTATCACTTTGAAAAATTAATCACTAAAGAAGCTGCATCATCTGAGTTATACCTTAAAAGAGCTGATGGTAGCAGGTTTTGGTGCAACCTGCATGCTGTAAGGGTAAATGAAAACCTTTTGTTGGGATTTCATATCGATATTTCCGAAAGCGTTGAAGCAAAACGCGCACTGGCACACGAAAAAGCACTGCTTTCCAATTTATTGCAGTCCATACCGGATATTGTTTTTTATAAGGATTTGCAGGGAAAATACCTGGGCGTTAATCCACATTTTGAACTGATAAGTGGTAGAAAAGCGAACGACATTATCGGAAAAACAGATTTTGATATTTTCGATAAAGCTGCTGCAACAGCTTTCAGGAAAATGGATCAGCATATTTTGAGTGAGATGAGGCCAATTGTTTTTAAAGAATCAGTCACTTATCTAAATCAACGGGATGTGCCCTTCGAAACACAAAAAGCACCGCTCTTTGATAGCAATGGAAAAGTAATGGGTATTTTGGGACTTAGTCGTAATATTACCGAACGACTTGCCTACGAAAAGGCTTTGGAGACGAGTGATCAACTACTCAAAAAACTTACTACTAATGTGCCTGGGGTTATCTTTCAGCTGCAACGTTTTCCGGATGGTGAATTTGAGTTTTTGTATGTTTCGTCAGGTTTTGAAACTGTTTTTGAAATCCCAATCAGTGAAATAAAACACAATTCCCGCTTGATTTTTGAGCTTATTCATGAACAGGATATCGAAGGGGCTGTGCATGCCATTGAAAATTCCTTTGATAAACTTGAGCCCTTAAATCTGGAGTTCAGAACAAAACCAAACGGAAATAGCAGTAAACTGTTGCGCACCAATGCTTTGCCTACCAAAGAAAAGGACGACAGTGTAATATGGTATGGCTATGTGATGGATATCAGTCGGCAATTTGAAATAGAAAAACAATTGGATGAGCAGGAAGAACTGCTTAAGGCTATCTTCAGATCGCTCGAAGAGGTAATCTATGCTGCCAACATTAAAACCGGTAAACTGGAATTTATAAGTCCTTCTGCTAAACTTTTATTTGGATATGAGGCAAACGACCTGTTGCAATCTCCTGAATTACAACAAAAACTAATTCATCCTGAAGATCTTGAAATATTTTTAAAGGCAAAAAATATATTATTCAACACTGGTAAAGCCAGTGGTGAGTACCGCATAATTTCAAAAGATGGAATTACAAAATGGATTTTGGATAAGGCTCAAATCATTCCGGATAAGGACGGGAATCCAATGCGCATAGAAGGAATTATGACTGAGATTACTAGCCGTAAAAATATCGAACTGGCACTGGCCGAAAGCGAAGAACGTTTCGATCTTGCTATGCGCTATACCGGCGCAGGTTTATGGGATTGGGATATGGTAAACAACAGAGTATATTATACTGATACCTGGAAAACCATGCTGGGATTTGCTCCTCATGAAATTAGTAATAGCATGGAAGAATGGCGAAGTCGTTGGCATCCCGAAGATAAACCGCTTATCGAAAAAGCCCTTGATAATTATCTTAATAAAAAAACAAAGCGTTATGTGATCGAACATCGCCTTAAAAACAAACAGGGCGAATGGCAGTGGATTTTAACACAGGGAGTTGTGTTTCGCGATAAATCTGACACACCGCTTAGGTGGCTGGGTACTAATATCGACATCACCGAACGTAAAAAGCTTGAAAACGATTTAAAATACCGTTCCGAACTGCAGCATATCCTGATGACGATGGCTAATCGACTAATCAATACCGATACTTCCGATATCGAAGATACCCTGAACCAGGCACTGGAACAAGTAGGGCAGTTTGTTGATGCCGACAGGGCCTATATTTTCGATTACGATTTTAAGGCCAATACTACCAGTAATACCTACGAATGGTGTGCCGAAGGCATAAGCCCTGAAATTGATAATTTACAGCTTGTGCCCCTGGATGCGCTGGATCATTGGCTTCAGGTGCACAGGTCAGGAAAAACTATGCTGATTGCTGATGTGTTGGCGCTTGATGAAAACGATATGGTAAGACAGATATTAGAGCCACAAAGCATTCAATCCATGATAGCTGTGCCCATGATGGATGGGATTAAATTAACCGGTTTTATTGGTTTTGACGCCGTAAAAATAAAAAAGAGTTGGAATGAAACAGAGAAGGAATTATTACTTTTTATGGCCGAGCTGATCGTTAATGCCCAAACCCGTCAGCACTATACTGATGCACTCGAAGAGCAGAAAAATATGCTCTTAATGGCTACTGAAGCTTCCAACA
>JAGYNM010000165.1 GCA_018399335.1 Bacteroidales bacterium
GGCGATGTCCAGGAATATTTTATCACAAACAAGGTTCAAAATTTCTATTCTGTTTCCATTTCAGGGTACCACATCGCCGAAGCCGGCGCCAACCCTATTAGTCAGCTGGCCTTTACGCTTGCCAATGGTTTCACCTATGTGGAATATTACCTGTCGCGCGGCATGCAAATCGATGACTTTGCTCCGAATCTCTCTTTCTTCTTTTCCAATGGCATTGATCCTGAGTTTTCGGTTATTGGCCGTGTAGCCCGTTTGATTTGGGCCAAAGCCATGAAAAACAAATACGGCGCCAACGAACGTGCACAAAAACTGAAATACCACATCCAAACTTCCGGACGATCCCTGCATGCCCAGGAAATAGATTTCAATGATATCCGCACTACTTTGCAGGCTTTGTATGCGATTTACGACAACTGCAACTCGCTGCATACCAATGCCTATGATGAAGCCATTACTACTCCAACCGAAGAATCGGTGCGCCGGGCAATGGCTATTCAGCTTATTATTAACAAAGAATTGGGTCTGGCCAAAAATCAGAACCCTTTGCAAGGAGCCTTCATCATTGAGGAACTCACAACCCTGGTTGAAGAAGCCGTTATGGCCGAATTTGATCGCATTACCGAGCGTGGTGGCGTGCTGGGCGCTATGGAAACCATGTATCAGCGTGGTAAAATTCAGGAAGAATCACTTTACTACGAAAGCCTGAAGCATAATGGCGAACTGCCCATCATTGGCGTGAACACATTCCTCTCGAGCAAAGGCTCGCCAACAGTAAGACCCGGCGAGGTGATACGTGCCACCACCAAAGAAAAAGAATACCAGATTCAGATGCTGGAACAGCTGCATAAAAGCTGGGAAAATGAAATTCCGGCGCAGCTCGAAAAGCTTAAAAAAGCCGCACTTGAAAACAAAAACGTTTTTGAATACCTGATGGAAGCTACCAAATATGCATCACTTGGTCAGATTACAAAGGCCTTGTTTGAGGTGGGCGGACAATACCGTAGAAATATGTAAGTAACTCTAATAAAGGCTTATATCGTATTGATAAACCAAACCCAGCACGGTTACGATCATATATAGAATCGTTAAAGGGAGGCCTATTTTAAAGTAATCGGTAAAATTGTAGCCTCCAGGCCCGTAAACCATCAAGTTGGTTTGGTAGCCGATTGGTGTCAGGAAACTGGCGGCTCCTGCAAAAGCCACCGTTAAAATAAATGGTTTTGGATTGATGCCCAATTCAAGGGCCATACTCACAGCAATAGGAAAAACGAGGGCTACGGCTGCCTTGTTGGTGATAAAAGAACCCAGCAAATTAGTGATGAGAAATATCCCAACCAAAACCCCCACAATGCCAAATGGCTTAAAAACTCCGAAAGCGAAATCTGCAAATACGCCGGCAACGCCCGATTTTATCATCGCTGTTCCCAGCGCCAACGAAAGGGAAATAATCAGCAATAAATTGAAATCGATGCTTTTGGCAATGTCTTTAGGCGAAACCACTTTAAGCAGCGTTACCAATAACACCAGCGCAAGGATGGCAGTAAACAGTTTCACAAGACCCAAAGCCGAAGCAATGATAGCTATTAAAGTACCGCCAATAAGCACAAACTGCTTATAAAAAGGTTGCTTCTTGAGTTCGCGCAATCGGCTGATAATATAAAAATCGTGTGCATCCATCGCACGCTGTTCAAAATCCTGTCCTGCAACTAAAAGCAACACATCGCCTGCCGCCAGTTTCACCTCGCCTAATTTACCCGAAACCCTTTCGCCATTGCGATGCACAGCAATAATGGCAGCATCATATTTCGCTCTAAAATTAGATGTTCGTGCTGTTTTTGAAATTAGTGTAGAATTATAACTAATCACTACTTCAATAACACTGGTCTGTCTTTTACGGGCATACATGCCCAGTTGCGAAAGTCGCAAACCGCTTCGGGAAGCCACCATTTCAGCGATGGAATCCGTTTCGCCCGCATAAAGTAATACATCTTCCTTGCGTAAAATGGTTTCGGGAGTGATGGGATTTATTGATTGTCCATCACGTAGAACTTCGACTAATAAAAGTCCGTTAATGGTTTTTAAACCTGTTTCCTCCAGCGTTTTGCCATCGTATTCTGCATCATTGGCTATACGTACTTCAGCAATAAACTCACGATTTTGCATTTCCAGATTTTCGATGGCATGTCTTTTTTCCGGAAGTAATCTGTTGCCAAAAACAATCAAATAAACCACACCTAAAATTGTCATCGTTAATCCTACCAGCGTAAAATCAAAGATTTCAAGCGGTTCAAGACCACCAACGATGAACTGATCAGTTACCATCCCCGCCACAACAAGGTTGGTTGAAGTGCCAATAAGTGTAGATGTTCCGCCAAGAATAGCCGCGTACGACAAGGGTATCAGTAGTTTGGAAGGAGCAATACCATTTTTCTTGCTCCAGCTGCTTACATAAGGCATCATGATTGCCACCAGCGGAGTATTGTTAAGAAATGCCGAAAAACCTGCCACGGTAAGCGTCATCCGAGCCATAAAACCACGATAGGTTTTGGCCTTCGAAAAAGTGCGTTCGAAGAGCCTGTCGAGCAGGCCACTTCGGCGGATAATATCACCCAAAAGCAACAGCATCACCACAACAGCAATCTGTTCGTTGGCAAAGCCCGAAAGAATTTCCTGAGGTGTTATCACCCTGAAAATCCCCAAAACAGCTATCCCTATCATAAAGGTAAAGCCTGGCCCAACCTTATTTACATAGAGCGAAACAATCAGAAAAAGTATGACTGCAATTACGATATAGCCTTCGAAACCAAGCATTAAACTGGGAGGCGTTTTAATTATTCTTTTTCAATTAATGCGCTAAATTAATTTTGTCTGACGAGATTAGCAAATATAAATCTGCTTTCTGGCTAAAGGTTATTTTGAAACAGTTACCGCCCAATCAGGAAAAACTATTAGGTCGATATCAAAAACGGCAGTACCCCAAAAAAGCATCATCAAACTCACGATCAGCACTCCTATTAAATTCAAAATCAATCCTGTAGTTGCCATCTGGCGCATACTAATTCGTCCCGAACCAAACACAATAGCATTGGGAGGTGTGGCAAC
>JAGYNM010000166.1 GCA_018399335.1 Bacteroidales bacterium
GGCACGCATCCAACGGATATTGGTACGCTCGTCGATAAAATGGGTGTGGCGGTGAGAACAGGTCATCATTGTGCTCAACCTGTGATGACGCGTTTTGACGTTCCGGGAACTGTTCGGGCATCTTTTGCGCTCTACAACACAGCAGAGGAGGTGGAAGTGTTTGCTGCGGCCGTTCAGAAGGCAGCAGGAATGTTACTTTAATTTTGGGGTGCAATCGATTCAGTTTAGCTGCGATTTCGCACCTTTGCAAAAAATACAGTTTAGAATGACTATTCAGGAAATTCAGGAAGAGATTGTAAGCGAATTCTCACTTTTTGAGGATTGGATGGACAAATACAATTACCTCATCGAGATGGGCAAGGAAGTTCCGCGCATTGATGAGCGCTTTAAAACAAATAATCACTTGATCAGCGGCTGTCAGTCGCGTGTTTGGCTACATGCCGAAAACAGGGAGGGTAAGATTTATTTTACCGCCGATTCGGATGCTGTGATCACAAAAGGCATCGTAAACCTGTTGATAAGGGTTTTTTCTGGTCAAAGTCCGGAAGCGATTTTGGAAGCTGACACTGATTTTATTGAACAGATTGGCCTGAAGGAACATCTTTCACCAACAAGATCCAATGGCCTGGTTTCGATGGTGAAACAGATGAAATTGTATGCTCAGGTTTACAAACTAAAACAAGACAACTAAAATTTTTGGTTTATGACTACTGAAGAAAAAGCACGCATCGAAAGAGATATTATAACTGTTTTAAGAACCATTTACGACCCTGAGATTCCGGTAAATATTTATGAACTTGGGCTGATTTATGAGATTAGTATCAGCGAACAGGCTGAGGTAAAAGTGCTGATGACCCTTACCACACCTAATTGTCCGGTTGCTGAAAGCCTTCCGCTCGAAGTTGAGCAAAAGGTAGCTGATGTAAAAGGCGTTGCAAGCAGCAAAGTAGAACTTACTTTTGAGCCGCCTTGGGATCAGGAAATGCTTTCGGACGAAGCCAAGCTGGAGTTGGGATTTTTGTAGGGAATAGTGTAAGCTCTTTTTGGGCTGAACCAGCTCATTTTTTAAAACTATTTCAAGCTTTTTTTTAGGTAAGTACTGAGTTTTGTTGATAGACTTGCTTCTCTATAGATTTCAAGAGTAACTTCTACCTGACAAGCTGATAATCCCTGATTAAAGTTTCCGGAGATAGATTTAATCTTGCAGTCAATTTGCGGATCATTTCAACAGTCAGCTTTCGTTTGCGGTTTAGAACTTCTGAGACTCTGCTTTTCCCGCCAATTTCGTTTATTAGATCGATCTGTTTTAGCTGTAACTCTTCCATTCTAATCTTAATGGCTTCGATAGGGTCTGGTGATTCAATTGGATAGTGTTTCTTTTCGTAATCATCAATGATCAGCCCCAAAACGTCAGCTTCGTCACTCTCCGGTGTTCCAATTGGTGCATCAAAAATTACTTCAAATCTGTTTAAAGCTTGTTGGTAATCTGCCTCTGTTTTTATCACTTTGATATTCATGATCGTAAATCTAGATTGTGTTTGCATTTATTTTGTCGTATTCCGAATGAGTTCCTATAAAACGAATAAAAACCCATTGTTTCTCGAAGTTAAACTTTGTTACTAATCTGTATGAATTTCCTTTAATATTGAAAACTAATCTGTTATCTTTGAGAATGCTTGCATTTGCATAGGTTTGTTTAACGTCATTGGGCGTTTCCCAAGTCGTATTCATTGTTGTGTCGAACCATGTTTTCAAATATTGTTCCGAATCGGGGTGCTTTGAACAGAATTCTCTTAAAGTTTTTTTTGCAAATATTCTCTCCATTGTTCTTTAATTGGATGCAAATTTATAAAATAATTCGCAAATTGGGAACTTTATTTAAAGTCTTACATTTGATATTTTCGAGTGCTCCTTTTATACAACCTCAAATAAACGCTTCTTTTCTTACCTTCGCCATTCAAATGATACACGTGTATGGCTTTGCAGTTGCTTTCAAAAATAAATGATCCCACTGACCTCCGAAAACTCCAACCGGATTCATTTCCTGATCTGGCAGAAGAGCTCAGGTCTTTTATTCTTGATGTTACTGCCGTAAACCCCGGGCATCTGGGCGCCTCTTTGGGCGTAATTGAACTTTCAATTGCCCTGCATTACCTTTTCGATACGCCGCACGACAGATTGATCTGGGATGTTGGCCATCAGGCTTATGCACATAAAATACTAACCGGTCGTAAAGAGTTATTTCAAAGCTTGCGAAAACTGGATGGCATCAGTGGTTTTCCTTCAAGAGCTGAAAGCCGCTATGATGCATTTGGGACAGGACATGCCTCAACGGCTTTGTCGGCTGCTGTGGGCATGGCGGTGGCGGCGGGCTTGCAGGGAAATCCTTCCCGGCAACATATCGCTGTTATTGGCGACGGCGCCATTACCGGCGGCATGTTTTTCGAAGCTTTAAATCAGGCCGGAGCGGCTGATCTAAACCTGATCATCATTCTGAATGACAATGGAATCGCTATTGATAAAAGTGCCGGTGCTTTAAAAGATTACTTAATACGACAAGCCGAAAAACATAGCAGTCAGGCGTTTTCGAATCCCTTGTTTGAAGCTTTTGGGATTGCCTGCAATGGCCCTGTAGACGGACATAATTTTACAGAATTACTTCCTGCATTGGAAGCCGTAAAGGCCATGAAAGGTGTGCGTTTGCTGCATGTGATTACAACCAAGGGCAAAGGTTTTGAGCGTGCCGAAAAAGATCAGGTACGCTATCATGCGCCCGGCACTTTCGACAGGCTGACCGGTGAATTGCCCAAGGCAAAACCAGTCGAAGACAGGATTCCACTTTATCAGGAAGTTTTTGGTGAAACCCTGCTGGAGCTTGCAAAAAAATATCCTGATCTGGTTGGTGTTACACCTGCCATGCCAACAGGCAGTCATTTATTGCCCCTGCTCGAAACCTTTCCGGAGCGTTGTTTTGATGTAGGAATTGCCGAGCAGCATGCGCTTACTTTTTCAGCAGGCCTTGCAGCCGAAGGAATGCTGCCTTTTTGCGTGGTATATTCTACTTTCCTGCAGCGTGCTTACGATCAGCTGATTCACGAT
>JAGYNM010000167.1 GCA_018399335.1 Bacteroidales bacterium
GAAATGGTTTTTATATTCTGGACCACTTCGAAAATGCCCACATTTACTTTCAGAAAGCCATTCAGCTTATCAAGTTAGGTAATATCAAGAGTAAAAGTACCAAAGCCAAATGTTATCGAAATATTGCAATTTGCTATACATCAATAGGTGATTATGAAAATGCCAGGCAAATGCTTCACCAAGCATTCGAACATTATGATGGATTCCTTCAACCCAATGACCCTTTATGGGCCGGGCTTTACAGTAGTTATGCTTCAATGCATTCAAAAACAGGGTTTTTAACCGAATCGCTTGAATACTATAAAAAGGCTCATACAATCTTATTACAAAATTATGATTACACACATATTTCGGTGGGCTTGAATTTGTTAAATCAGGCTGTGGTCTTTAGTGCATTATTTGATTATGACAAGGCCTATCATTATAACGATTTAGCCATTAGTATATTCGAACAGCAATATGATTTTGAACACGATGATCTTTTAACAAGCTATCATAATGGAGGGGTGTATCTGAAGGCTTTGGGGAAATATGAGCAGGCTGCTACTTATTTGCATAAAAGCATAAACCCCAATCTGCTGAACAGCACTAACATTATGGCCTACCGCAATTTGGGAATACTTTACCATGAGCTGGATCAAAACGAAGAGGCTGCGGCCTGGTTCAGGAAAGCAATGACCGGAGCAATTGAGCTATATGGTCTCAACCACCGCCAAACAGCAGTGACATTTGTAAGGTACGGCAGCTATTTATCCGATATGGGCGATTTTGATCAGGCACACGAATTGCTGCATCAGGCAGCCCGGTTTTTTAAAGATGTGATGGGTGCTTCTAACCGCGATTATGGCCTGGCCTTGTTTAATTGGGGCTCAAACTATCTGGAGCAGGGAAATACAAAGGAGGCATTAAAAATGTTTCAACAAGCTGTTGCCGTGTTTTCTCCTGAGGTTGATAGCAGTGATTATCTACGCAATCCGGATTTAGAGCAATTGGCACATGACCCCTTTTTGCTCAATACAATTTACCTCAAAGCAAGGGCGCTTCATATGGTTTACTCCCAAACCGGATCGGAGAAGCATTTGCAGGCGGCATCCCAAACCTACCAACTGAGTATTGCATTACTCACCGAAATGCGAAATGCCTACAGCAGCGACGAAAACCGCCTGCATATTACCAGGCTCACTTCCGAAATCCTTTCAAACGCTATGGATTGCGCCTATGAACATTTTAACCATACACCGGATTATCATCAGCTTCAAAACGCCTTTACAATTTCCGAAATGGGTAAAGCCATAGTATTGCTTGGCATGTTGCACGATTTGAAGACAAAACAAATCAGTCAGTTGCCCGAAGAAATTCAAACTGCTGAAAATGGTATAAAACACCGGATGCATACCCTGGAAGGTTTTATCCGCAACGAACGCGGCATCAATAACCCAGATCCTGATAAACTTAACAAATGGCAGACCGAGCTGATTCACTTAAAAAACCGGCAGGATAGCTTAATGCAAGCCATTCACCAACGGTTTCCTGATTATCAGACCATGAAATTCGATCTGCCTTCAACCTCATTGGCCCAACTGCAATCGAGCTTGGCATCGGATGAAGCCGTTTTATCCTATACACTTGCCGAAAACGACCTCTATGTATTTGCCATAATGCCTGATACAGCGTATTTTTTCAGAAAAAAAACAGGAGTGCGCTTTTTCCAATTGCTGGAGACTATGCGCAGGCAATTGTCAGGCCAAATGTTGGCTTCTTATTCCATTCACGATTATCAGCAATACCTGACAACAGCCTATGCGCTTTACCAGTATTTGGTTGAGCCTGCCTCACAACATATCGAAAACAGGAAACTTATCGTTGTCCCTGATAAACAACTGGCCTATCTGCCTTTTGAGGCGCTGCTCACAAACAAAACAGCATCTGCAACGATCGACTTTGTCAGCTTGCCCTATTTGTTTCAACATCATGCAGTGCGGTATGCCTATTCTGTTACCCTGGATCAATACTTACACAATCGTAAACCTGAAAATACCAATAATAAAATGCTTGCTTTGGCACCGGAATATACGGCTATTGTGGATGAAAACAACAATGACACTATCGATCAGCTGATGCCTTTGCCCTGGGCTGTTGAAGAGGTTGAACATTTGGAACAAAGGTATCAGACAGATGTGTATGTGGGCGAAATGGCCAATAAACAACTTTTTCAGCAAAAGGCACCACATTACCATGTACTTCATCTGGCCATGCATGCTGCAATTGATGATGAGAATCCCATGTTTTCGAAGCTTTATTTTTCGTCTGCTGAGGATATGAAACGTAATAAAGTGCTCGAAACACATGAACTGTACGCAATGCATTTGCCTGCTGCATTTGCTTTTTTGGGCGCTTGCAATTCGGGTGATGGCCCTATACAACAGGGTGAAGGAGTGATGAGTTTCGCGCGGGGCTTTTTTTACGCCGGAGTGCAAAGCCTTGTGATGGCACTTTGGGAGGTTGATGACCTGACAGCCTCACAGCTTGTAATTTCATTTTATGATTTTACCTCAAAAGCTTACCCTCTGGATGAAGCATTACAAAGTGCCAAACAATCCTACCTTGCCACGGCTGACAATTTGAAAGCACACCCCTACTACTGGGCAGGTTATATACAATTGGGAGACAATTTTCCGATCCGTTTGCAAACCTACAATCCCTATTGGAAGATAGCTTTTATGCTTTTCGGCTTGCTATTGTTGTTGGCGAGCCTGGTTTACGTGCTAAAAAGAAAAAAAGCTATTTAGCAAGCACCATAGCGGGCATGATTCCCCCCTGGCGCGGATTCCAATCTATAGCTAAAGTAAAGAGTATCATGTAGCTAACATTCCTGTTAGATAGAATTTGTCCGGAACCGTACCCTGGCCTGCTTGACGGCAGCACCGAAACTACAAAGCTCGTGAAGTATTAAGTGGATGAGGTGGTTATTTTGAAAGCCACTTAATGTCGTTATAAAAAAAAGCAGCATGAAAGTCATGCTGCTTTTTGAGGATTAAGCTTTTGTAAAACTATTCGATCGTAAAGTAAAATGGCAACCTGGCCT
>JAGYNM010000168.1 GCA_018399335.1 Bacteroidales bacterium
AAGCAATATGAAAATTGATGACAACACCTTTGATATTCAAATGAATGAGTTGCATCAGGAATTTTTCAGAAAACTAAAGCAGGCATACCCTTCACTTTCTAATAACGACCTTCGCTTATGTGCTTATCTTAAAATTGGCATGAATTCAAAAGAGATTGCCGATTTGATGAATATTCAGCCTTCCAGTTCTTACATCAGCAGATCGCGGCTGCGCAAGAAACTGGGATTAAACCCCGAAGAAAACCTCTACGACTTTTTGAATAATATTTGATTTGTGTGTGAATGTTTCACGCGTTTGTCGTTTTCAAAAGACGTGATTTATCGTACATCAAACCTCAAATGATACAAAGTACAATTATTTTGCCAGCATGAAGACCAATCCTCCCGTAAACCCAAACTGCATAATGGGCGTATAGCTCGAAACCCCAACATCAACGCCACTTCCGGGGCTCCACCAAAGGCTGGCTCCTGCATCAATTATCGGAAAATTAAGGTTTGCCTGCAGCCGTAATCCGATATTATTGTTGAGGGCATATTTAAAACCTCCGCTGAGACCTGCTGCAAATTTGGTGATATTGTCGCGGGTGTTCAGTTTGGCAGCATAAACCACTGCACCAAGCTTTACTCCTCCATAAAAACTTGCCTGATCTGATATGGGAGCCAGTCGGTTGCCTCCCGCTAAAATATAATTAACCGAAATTGGCTCATCCGTATCAATATTTAGGTAGCTGGAATAAGCTGTTGCACGCGATTCCTGCCGGCTGTAAAGGATTTCGAAAGCATAGTATTCGCTGAGGTTGTAACTGACCGAGCCACCAAAAGTATGGCCGCCATGAATTTTCGCGCTGCCTCCCGAAATGGGAAACTTGTCAGCAAAAGTGTAACCACTAAATGCAAATACGTCAATGGATTGCGAATTAACAGCGAGAAAGCCTGAGAGCAGGAGGAAAGTGATCAGAAAATGTTTTTTCATTCCGAATTAATATGTTATTGTTTGCCTGATGATTATCTATCACTAATACAGCACTATAAGCTTTGTTTTAGTGTATGCAAATTTAATTTTTTTGGATTAACTTAAACAATAAGGTTTTAGCTTTTTTTTGCTTTATAAGGGTAAATTGGTTCGCAGAGAAACCCGAGATAGAAAATTCCTGTAGGCAGCATCTGTTCACATCCTCTATTTTTTCAGGAACTAATCCTACCTGAATATCATACAGTTTGATCTCAGTGAGGTTTTACGACTCTTTTGTGTTTTTTCTGTCAGTCTTAGTTTTGGAGAATATTTCCCTGAAAATCAACTCAAACTCATTATCAAAGGATTGAGCTGTCAAACCGTAGCGTAGATGATATTATGTGGGATAGTCAGTTTTTTCATGACATTGACTTGACTAAAAAGATCCCGCAAACTTATTCCGATAAAATTTTTATCCCTTGATTTCTTGCCTTATTTTTGCGCGGCGCTGCTTATTCAGTGCAACTATTGGCTGAGTGCCTTAAACGAGAAGTAACCAGAATCTCTACTTAAGTGAAATTTTTAACACGTTTTCTGTTCATCACAATTTTTGCATCGGTTTTATTTTCATGCAAGCGAGCCGAACCCGAAATTAAAGGTCGCCAGATCAGGGATATGGCCGGAAGGACGGTTATGGTTCCCGATACGATCCAATCGGTTGTGGCACTGCGTTCCGGTGCGCTTCGGCTGCTGAGTTATATGGGTGTCACAGAAAAAGTGGATTATATCGAGGCTAACGAGCAAAAGCGTAATGTGCCGTATTTGTTTGCAAACCCTCCTTTGAGGGAGAAACAAATAATCGGAGCCGGAAATAATTATGATACTGAACTGCTTGCTGCTTCCGGAGCAAACCTTGTTGTGGTTACGTATATGAATGCTGCTGAGGCTGATAAACTGCAATCTTCCATTGGCAAACCGGTTTTTGTACTCGAATACGGGGATATGAAGGCTAAACAGGATCATCTTTTTGAAAGCTTAAACCTGCTGGGCGAACTTTTTCACCGTGGCAACCGGGCTGATAGTCTTGTGGGTTATATCAGGAATACCTTAAACGATTTCAAACAAAGAACTGCCAACAATACTAATATCAGAGCTTACATAGGAGGCGTTGCTTATCGTGGCCCTCACGGAATAGCTTCAACAGAGCCCGGATATCCTTCGTTTGGTTTTCTGTCTCTAAACAATGTGGCAGAAGCGCTGGGAGAGGTGGTTAGCTCACCTTTGAGTAATCAGGATAACGCTTTTATCGATGTTGAGCAGTTGCTGATATGGAATCCTGATTATATCTTCCTTGACGCAGCAGGAGAAAATATTTGGAATCAAGAGATTGAAAAACAGCTAATTAAAGAATCATTAGCAGCTTTTGGAACAGGAAAAGTATATGCTGTTTTGCCTTACAATTGGTACACTACTAATTTTGAAAACATATTATGCAATACCTGGTTTATTGGTAAAACCATTTATCCTAAAGCTTTTCAGGATATCGATATAGAGGTTAAATGTCGTGAAATATATGATTTCTTTTTAGGAAAAGATGTGTATGACGAGATGTTTGATTTGTATAAACCCTACAGACGACTTGCAGCAGAAGGGATAGCAACATGAAAGAAAAACAGGTGCTGGAGCAATACGCAAGATACAGTAGCAGAAAACGAGTCTTCCTATTAATATTAGTGGCAACCATCATCATTGCTGCAGTTGTCAGTTTAGTTTTGGGGCCGAGCGAAATAGGGCTAAAAGAGCTGCTGAATGTCTTCACAGGAAAGGCAAAAGAAATAGATACGCAGATTATTCTTCACTTGAGGCTTCCCCGGATATTGGCTGCCTTGCTTAGCGGGATGGCTCTGTCGGTAGCCGGAGCGGCCATGCAGAGTATCTTGAAAAATCCGCTGGGATCACCATTTACCCTTGGCATCTCAAACGCGGCTGCCTTTGGTGCGGCATTCGCAGTGATCGTTTTTGATGCCGGAAGCATGCAAAGCAGTGGTTCTGATTCTGTGCTTGTCAATAATCCTTATCTCATTACTTTGTCAGCTTTTATCTGGTCGCTGGCGGCTTGTTTTCTC
>JAGYNM010000169.1 GCA_018399335.1 Bacteroidales bacterium
GGGCCAGATTGTTTTATCTGATCTGTTCGAGCGAAAAACAACAGCTTTAATTGATTGACTTAACAGGCAGGAATGAAAAATGTATCTTTGCGGCCAAATTTTAATCCTGATATTATGCCTGAGAATTTTGTGGAAGCTTTGCGCTGGAGGGGAATGATTCATGACATGACTCCCGGAACGGAAGAACAGTTAACAAAAGAAATGACTACCGCCTATGTTGGCATTGATCCAACTGCCGATTCCTTGCATATCGGGCATTTGGTTGGAATAATGATGCTGAAACATTTGCAGTTGGCTGGTCATAAACCACTTGCCTTGATTGGTGGAGCTACGGGCATGATTGGTGATCCTTCAGGAAAATCGCAGGAGCGTAACCTGTTGGATGAAGCCACTTTAAGGCATAATCAGGAATGCCTGAAACAGCAGTTGGCCAAGTTTTTGGATTTTGAAACTGAAGCATCCAACAAGGCCGAACTGGTGAACAATTATGACTGGATGAAGGAATTCAGCTTTCTGGATTTCATCCGTGATGTGGGTAAGCATATTACTGTAAATTACATGATGTCGAAGGATTCTGTAAAAAAGCGCTTGTCAGCCGAAAGTGCAAGCGGCATGTCTTTTACTGAATTTACCTATCAATTGGTTCAGGGATACGACTTTCTGTATTTATATCAGCACAAACAGTGTAAGTTGCAGATGGGAGGCTCTGACCAATGGGGGAATATCACAACCGGAACAGAATTGATCCGCAGAAAAATGGGTGCCGAAAATCAGGCGTTTGCACTTACCTGTCCGCTCATTACCAAAGCTGATGGCGGAAAGTTTGGGAAAACAGAGACAGGAAATATCTGGCTCGATCCCGAAAAAACCACTCCTTATGCTTTTTATCAGTTTTGGCTCAATTGCTCGGATGAGGATGCAGCCAAATACGTGAAAATTTTCACCCTGATGAGTCGGGATGAGATTGAAAAATTGATTGAGGAACATAGCCAGGCACCGCATTTACGCCTGCTCCAAAAAGCACTTGCCCGCGAAATTACAATCAGAGTCCATTCCGAAGAGGCGCTCAAAGGTGCTGAAGAAGCCTCTCAAATTTTGTTTGGAAAAGCAACCACCGAGGCATTGCGCAGGCTTGATGAGAAAACCCTGCTCAGCGTTTTTGATGGTGTTCCAACCGTTGCAGTTTCAAAAGAAAAAGTAAGCGAAGGACTTGACATCACAGAATTTCTGGCCACTGAAACAGAAATTTTCGCTTCAAAAGGTGAAGCGCGCCGCATGCTCAAAGATAATGGCCTCTCCGTAAATAAAGAAAAGGTGAATGATGCATATCAAATTACCAGCTCAGATCTGCTAAACGGTCGTTATATTCTCGTTCAAAAAGGCAAGAAAAATTATTATCTTGTTATTGCTGAGTAACACAAGGATTTGCTTAGAAGAATAAGCCGTAAATCCAGCTTAATATTCCCCAGACAATTTTTGCCAGCCAGATTATCAAACCAATGGCCAGGCCAAGAATGATCAGGATTATTTTGATTATCCAATAAGCCAGCCAAACGATAAATGTAATGATCAGCGTAATTCCAATTACATTAAGTCCGGCCCATAAACCTGTGTAAATAAATGCCAGAATTACCGTAAGTATGAAGGCTAAAGTAAATCTAACTATTACGGAGGGAACTTTATTTTCCAGTCTGGTCAAAATACTATTGCTGGTCGATCTGGCTCCAAAAACCAAAAGCAAACTCATAAGGGTTTGCGACCAGGTGTGAAAATCGAACAAAAAATGATCAGGATTATTCACAAACGAAACAAAGGGCAGAACATAATTAATCTGGCTGTAATAGTTGTAAAACACAAAAATTCCCGGAAACAGGAGGAGTAATAATCCAAACAAACTTCCAGCTCTATATCCCTGATTTACTTTTTGTGTAACTTTTTCTACAGCTTCATTTAGCTGTTCCCTTACTTCATAGGTGTTGATGTCTTTGGCTTTTTTTAACTTGCTTAAGGCAGTGGCGTTGCGCATTAATTTTGCAGCCTGCACCCCATCATGCCAAAAGTCGAAAGCAACATCAGAGATTGGACTTTCTCCGGGTATGAGTTCTTTTTCCTCTCCAATAAATACCATGGCAAAGGATTTACCCTTAAAGCTGTAGTAGAGTTCCCAGGTTTCGATGCGCGAAACTTCTATTTGCTCGTATTGAAGTATATGATCTGGTTTTTCAGCCTCGTGATGTTTGGCCAGGAAGTCGTTAATAAATTTATTGAGATGAGTTTCCTCTGGTATGATATCATCACTTAAATGTTGGTCTTTCCGTTTGAAAATACTTTTAGAACTGTAATTCGGATACTCGTCCAGGTATTGCGGAAATCTGTCAAAGACCTCCGAATGAATGATGCAACTTTGTTTATCCATGGTGCTCAAATCGCGCTGCACATAAAGATAATGCATCAGCTGGGTTTCGCCTTCACAGGTAGGGCAGGTGTTTCTGCCTGATCCTCCGCATCTCGGACAGGTAATATATCCATTTCCCGAACAAGTACCGCACCTTACTTTTCCTGTTCCACTGCACGTTGAACAGTTTTTTTTGCCGGTGCCCCCGCAGTTGCTGCATCTGTCTCTAACAGTTTCTGTATAATACTCTGTTTTGTAATATCCACCTGAAGATGAAGATCCTTGTACCCAAACTTGCCTCGAACGTTGTACCTGACGACTTGTATATCCTGAGCCGCTGCAAGTTCCGCAATTTCTTTTTCCTGTGCCACCACAACTGCTGCAATTTACTTTTCCTCTTCCACTGCAGCGCGGGCAGGTAACTGTTGTTTCGCCATGACATTGCACACAGGTGATCCATCCCCGGGCATTGCAAGTATGGCAATTTTCAACATGTTGAGACCCTTCAACATAAAATTTCTTGGATTCATTTTTAAAACCCGACAGATCTGGTAATTCTATGTCCCAGGCATTGAAATCACTTGTGTTGTAGAAACGTTGTTCAGGAATTTCTTGGTTTCGGAATGGCTCATGGTCTTGTCCTTTGCTACGCTCTTCGAACTGGCTTTG
>JAGYNM010000017.1 GCA_018399335.1 Bacteroidales bacterium
TCATAACTCCACAAATTCCAGCTTGCCTCATCTTCCCAAAGATCAACCTGAAGCGTGATGTCAATGTTTTGTGCTGCACGATTGGCAGGATTAAAAGTTCCGGCATTTTGCTTCGCAGCTGGCACTTCTACCAGGGTCGAAGGATCAACCGGTGCTTTGCGCGACGCTTGTTGCGCATAAGCATTCAGGCCAGCTCCCGAAAGCAGGATTGCTCCTACCATAAAAGAACCAAGCCATCGCAGAAAAGTAGTTTTTCTGTTCATGGTTAAAATTGATTTAGTTAATAATAAATGATTAATTGATTGAATTATCGATTGAAATTGACTGTTGCGGTTTGCAGCAGCCCACAATAAATCCTTGTTTGAGAAAAGTTTTTGATATGTACGCTGATCAGGATAGTTCATATTCAGCTTTTAAAGTTTATAAAAACTACTGTACATCAAACAAACCGCCAAAACTTTGACGCTTTATCATAAAAGAAAATCTGCACAAATAGTTATTGATAGTCAGTGTTTTAAGTTTGATAATTTTATTTTATTCCCTTTATGTATCAGAAAAATAAGGTTTGTTGGTTTATTCTGATACACCTTTAAGACAAAAACAAATGGTTTTACCCCTATGCTTTTCAATAAATTTTGATGATTTTTTTCTTGGTTGTTAATTCGGCGGCAAAAATAGAAAACCTCCGCTTTCGATCACACTTTTTGAACTGAAAAAATACTTAGGACAGTTTATTTAACTAATTTTTAACAAACTTCAATGATTGAGCCTGTCCTTCGCCAAATATTCTTACAAAATAAAGCCCGGAAAATAGATTTGAAACGTCAACAATGATATGTTTTGCTTCGCTTTGATGCACGCTATGTTCTGAGACAATCCTACCGGAGATATCAGCTATTAATATGGTATAAACTCCTGAAAATTGCGCTTGAATATAAAGCTTGTCATCAGCTGGGTTTGGATATAAAGCTGCCGATAAAGGAGTATCCTCTGATTCCGGTTCGATAAGTGTTGCGAAAATCTGTTTCTGGAACAAGGTAAAACTGACTTCCATATCATTTGCTGATGTCGGTGCAAAACGAATCACCTCACTGGTGATCATTGGATAACCGGGCAAATCAGCATGTAAACGGTAACTTCCATAGGGCAGGTCTTTAAAGTAGAAACGCCCTTTGTGATCTGTCAGTGTGGTGGCCAGCAAATCATCCAGGCCAGGATTATACAGCTGTATGCCAATATTGGAAAGCCCTCCATCGCAATAGGCTTGTTCATCATTACGCTGAAACCAGTCATCACAATAAACAGATGCCTCCGGAAAAGATTCTTCGGGCCATTCAAACTGTCCGTATATTATATTGGTGCCATTGGGAAGTCGATAATCAAACTGTTCGAGCATCACATCCACATCTTCAACAGCAGCATCAAGCTGAATGTGATGCGCCCGATCCCAAACGGCTTCTTCGGCATAATATACCTGCTTCAGCTGTCGATGAAGCGTATCAGGAACAGCCTGAAGAACATACGCACCGCCAAACAAGGCCGGGAACAAAAACTTGCCTTCATAATCTGATCGAACAGCAGTAAGCAGTCTAAATCCATCTTTACCCAGGCGCAGAGCCAGCACCATAGCTCCTTCATAGGCATTGCTGGTATTCCATACGCTGCCACGAAGTGCAAAAACTTCTTCAAAAAATATGGTAATCGTATCTGATGCCAAACCACAATTCGATTGTGCCTGAATCACTAAATCAACACTACCTGTCTGATAATCCAGCTCGCCTGGAATGTAAACAGGATTTTGAAGGCCAAAGTCGTCAAACTCACCATCACCCAAACTATTCCAAATCAGTTGGTCGTAGAAAAGGGCAACAGCACTTTGAAGTTTCACAATGCTATCCACGCCAACCAATGTATCAGGTCCTGCAAAAACAAAAGGATCGTCATTAAAGCGCAAACGAAAACGCTCTGTATAGCGCTGGCTGGCAGTAATCACCTCCATCGATAACATAACACTTCCGCTTTCGTAATCAAGCTCTCCCGGAAAATAGCTCGTGTGTAACTGATTCGGGTTTGCAAAGTTGCCATCACCATCAGTGCTCCAAACCAACTGCGAGGGGCTAAATGGATTGTGCGCCTGAGTGATATCAAACACAGTTTCCTGCTTGCATATGGAAGTATCGCTGCCGGCGTAAGGATAGGGTTCTGCAAAAGCATACGGGCTTTCATTACCCAGGTAGCGTGATTTTTCGTCAATAACCGCACTATCAGTTGCCGTTACCGCAATGATATCGTTTATCGAAAGTTGTGAAAGGAAAATCGTGGTATCTGAAATCAAATCAAGGCTGCTGCTGAAACGATAATGTTCAAAATCGTTGAAATAAACTTTGTATCCATACAAATCTGCCTCTTCAGAAGCTTGCCAGCTCAGCCTTACCTGATTATTGACCCATTGCTTTTTCACCCTATAAGGAGGAGCCAAAGGAGCCGTTGTGTCAGCTTCCTGCAGAAAAGGCAAAAAATAAACTTCCCCCAGCTCAGGATCATCATTCACGTCAAAAATCATATCCTGAATTGCCAATTCGTCAACAGTTCCCCAATAATTGCCGGCAGCATTAATGTTTTGACTGGTTTGACTCTGAAAAACTGTATCCGTAGGATTATGCATAAAATTATTGGTCAGGAAACTGTTACCGCTTGCTTCGGCTTGTTGAATAACTTTAATAGTTTGACCCGCAAAGGTATTGTTTCTGAATCTGTTTCGGCGCGAGGCAGTAGGCACCTCCCAAAGCAATAATATCATTTTCGTAAAAACTATTCTGATGAATGGTATTGTCAGAGGAATTCCTAAAAATGGATCGCGATATTATTTGCCAAAAATATTCTGAAAACCTGTACTGAATCCACCCCAAATCTAAACCATTGCCAAAACCGTTACCATTATTAATAATGGCGCATTGTTACTGATGATATTAGCAAATGAAGCTGATTGACACTATTATCGTTAAGCTGAATACCATTAACGCCTTGAAAAATGACATTCGCATCAATCACATTATCGTATGCTCCTCCCATTACCTTCAGTGGATAAAAATAATTTTGCATTGGAATAGGAGAAGACCTGAAAAATGATTTTCACGAACAATATTATTAAAACCTTCTTCCCAACAATCCATCCGCTATAATATCGATTCAATAGATAATTATCAAAGACATCATTAAATTCTGGGTATGATATCGTGACTATTTTTAATGCTAATACTAGCCAAAATTATTGTTAATACTGGTAGAATGTGAAACACTAAACTTGAGCTATTCATAATTTCAATACCGCGATCAGCATCAATTTCACAACAACATAATTCAAGACAACTATCTGGCTCGTTTGCATTCATTATTTGTATTCCTTCCATTTCCAGCTTTGAGCTGGACTTATATGATCTGGAATAAACCTGATTGAATCCAACTCATCAGCTGATTCACCACTGCACACATAAAGCCTCCACCACCACAAGACCTTTACCCTGCCTGAACTGGGCAAATTTGTTCCGATACTATCTCCAAAACTATCCCCTCAGGAACGCGCGTAAATCTTCTACAATAACATAGGTGGTATCAGCGGGATAAGGTGCGGTCGGCAGTAAGCTCGCCGCCAATTTCAACGCTTTGCCCAAAGACGTGGTCTTTATCCTTTACCGTGAAAAAGGATCGCAAGCAGCAGAAAGATGATATACCGTGTTTGCTTTGACATCATGGGCTTTAGGCGCTAAAAATAATAAACCATCCTAATGAACTTGTACAACAGATGATGGCTTGGTTTGAATTGATAACCTTAAACAGATCATTCAGCTGCATGCGCCAGCTTACTTCCGGCACAAGATCAAATTCGTCGCTCAGGCGCATCTTGGCCAGAAACGCAAGTCGGAAGTTGAAACTGGCAGGTGAGAATTCCAAATTTTCAGGTCAGCAAACTTTCATAATCAGGAAGCTGATCAAAACCAAAGCCTTTCTTATAAATCACTGTTGACATAATTCAACACCAGCCCGGGCAAAAACCTTACCCCGGGCAATTGCGCAATCTGAGTAGGGGCCACATCAACGCCCAGGTTGCATGCCAACCCTATTGGTTGTTTCCCATAACTGTAGTTTGACTCATTGAGTGGTAAATACACTGAATCCGTTACATGAAACCAGCTTGTATCGTTGCCGGCGATACTGTAATAACTATCCAGGGTATCAATATCATAGTAGCCTCCAGTACCGATTCTGTTGTGCCTAAAAACCCGAGCAAAATCCAGATAGGTCAGACTGGCCGCAAACAGCCATTTATTGCCGCACCCATGCCACCTAAGGCCCAGATTTTGCGACCTGAATGAAGGATTCAGCGCATCCTTCCATAAAGCTGCAATTGAGGCTGGACTTCATCAACAGCTTCAAAATCACAAACATATTCCCTTCGCCATAAACAGCTCTATGCCGGTTCCATTTGTCCTGCGCGCATCCTGATTAAAAATATCTTTTTCGCACATCTTTGATTCTGGCGCGACGACTCTCAGCTGGCTTATCAACAAATATTTAACGGTATCGCGAATGACCAATGTGTCGGTCATTGTATGGCATCCATCAAAACCCCAATGTGTCGATCCTAATAACAGGCTGCTGTATAAATACGGTATCAAATTGTGCGGAACGAACCGGTTCCGGCTGCGCTGTTTCTTCGGTAAGGGTTTCCATTTACCTGCAACTTATACACATTATACTGTTCACCAATCTTCCGGAAGGAATAGCCTTCCCTATCCAGCAGATTACCGAGCACCCTGTTGGACTAAGCGATCTGAACTGAACGAAATTTTTTATTAAAGACCGGATCGGAAGCGTTAAAAGCTACTTAATCCAAAGGTTTCGTAGAGGTTTTCAAGCACTTCCCCAAAAGCCTTGTTTTGAACCTGAAAAGAGACCAGGCTATCTGATAAAGTTTGTGCGTCTAGCTTCTTTTGAGAAAATTGCAGGCATAAAAAAAAAAACAAAAAAACAGGATCAGGAGCACTACAGGTCTCTGTCCGGTAGTTTTGTATCTGTATGGAAATAAAGTGCTTTGTTCTTTTAGCATCACTGTTTAACGCGTTGGCTAAAGTACAAAAAATCCACAAAAGAAGAAGAAATGTTGTGAAATTATCTGAGATAAACAGTTTGACCGTTTCGTAACCTCGAATTAAAGATATTGGAGCGGATCGATCAGCTTCATCAGAGGATTCGTTTTCGAATCTTGCTGTAATGCGCAAATCATGATGCTGTTCGGCTAAGATAAAATTGATTGCATAATTTTCGTTCATCGTTTTGAAGCGCGTCGATAAGCGGTGTGTATTGATGAATTCGAGAATTCCGGTTTTCCAGAAAGGAAATTAAGGTCGGCAAGTTCAACTTTGCCAAACGTCTGGATTGTGCGTCAAACACTCCTCTCTTCGCCGGGCAACAAGATCAACTGTTCTATTCTTTCTTCAGGATTTTGATCAAAAGTGAACAGCCTTATTTTTCCTTCCAGCAGATCGACTTTGTATTGATCAGCCCTAGGAACAGCATTGATGTTAAATTTGTCCCCAAAACCTCAACACCAAAATGATCGGCTACAATTTGAAAAGGTTTATCAGGATTAGCAACCACTTTCGAATAAACCAATGCCTTTGAAAGTAGTTTGACGCAAACCATCCCCGCGAATTGTCAGGAAGCCAATTTCCGGCGTTTTCATTAAGGTAAACTTCCGTACCATCAGGAAGTTGCAGGGGAGTTTCCGATTTTTGTGTTGTGCACGTGCTGCATCGCTGGAGCTTGTTCGTTCCTCATGAAAACAAAACAGCCAGCCCGAGCAAAAAATACTGCTGCAGCACTGGCAACCCATCTGTAAACGGAAACAGACTTTCTGGCATGCTTAACTTCATGCTGATGATGTTTCTGCATGAAGGCAATCCGCTGATGAACTTTACTAAGTGCTGCCTCAACATCTATTTCAGAGGAAAGAATAAATGCATTAGAAAAATTCCAAACACTCTTTTTGTGTTTCAAACCATTGTTTATGCTCATCAGATGCCAACAACCATAGCTCAAACTGCTCTCTTCAGTTGAGTTGCAGTTACCGCTGAGGCATTTTAAGGTGAGGTTATTGTATCTGTTTAAATTATTCAATTTGAAACTTGTTGTTAAGAATTCTTAATACGACAATCTCATTTCATTTTTCCCCTCTACTTAAAATAGGTAAAAAAAATCTTATTTTTAAAAAAGCCTTAAAATGGCCTCTGAAAGTTACAAGCAAAAGAAAAAGATAACCGGCAAATATTCCTTTAAAAACACGAAGCTGTTCCAGGGCTTTGGTCATTTGATTTTCTACTGTTTTTACGTGATGTTAAGTCGCTCGGCAATTTGCTTGTTCTTGAGCCTTCGTGTCTGCTGAGCTCAAATACCTCACGGCGTTTTTCGGGCAAACTTAAACTTCGTGCTTAATTTTTAGTTCCAGATCAGATTCCCTGAAGTTTTTCGAGAGGACTATCAGAACCATTCAATGCAGTAAAGCCTATGTATTGCTTATACTTGTCCTGAATCTTAAGTTGATTCAGATGATTCAGCGCATGATTTTGAGTGGCACGGTAAAGATAAGCTTTGAGGGAAGCTTGGGATCTGAAGATCAGCATGCCGGAGCCACATTTTCACAAACATATCCTGTACAATATCCTCGGCCACATCCTGATCGTGAACATAACGCAGACAATAACTTACAAGCTCGGCATAATAAGCCCCGCAGCGATCTGTCAAAACTTCCTTGCTTCCGGCTTTCAGGCCTTCTATCCAATTACTTTGATCGTCTGTCATATGCTTCATACCGATGAATAGCACTTTAAATTTCAACCTAACCGTTCTTGGTTCCATCTGCAAAGTTATAAATTTCCCGTACAGTGCCCATGAGTAGAATTCACTAAGCCTGCTAAACTCAACCATTATGTACCTTAGATACCTTAAACCCTAAAAACCAACAAATGTTTGAGATTGCGAAAAGAGACTCTGAACATTACACATTACCATATATTATTTGATAAATTCTATTAACGCAAAATCCTAATGGAAATTTCATTTAACTGATTTTAGCATTGAAAATTAACGGTAATAAAAAAACAATACCTTTGCGCCCTGCAAAATCCAAAGGCAGTAAAAACATTTTTAAATGTCGCAACACATAAACAACAGTCCTGATAATACACGTCAAACTACCACGGCATGGTTTATTCTGGCGGGACTTGTAGTAACCTGGGGCAGCTCATTTATATTGATAAAGAAAGCCTTAGTCTATTTCGATGCCATCGAAGTGGGCGCTTTGCGCGTGGGTATTACTTTTTTGTTTTTACTGCCCTTAGCCATTCCACGCTTAAAAAAGATTACACGAAAAGATTTTTCTGGCTCGAGCATCTCGGGTTTTGCAGGTAATTTTTTTCCTGCTTTTCTGTTTGCTGCCGCTCAGCGAGGCATCGACAGCTCAACAGCAGGCTTGCTTAATTCACTAACTCCGCTGTTTACACTTAGTAGGTTTGATACTGTTCAAAATCAAAACCCGGCTTGTTCAGATTGCAGGGGTGTTTATTGGCCTTATTGGTGCTGTTGGTTTAATAAGTAGCAGTGGGGGAAACGATTTTTCTTTTAACTTTGGCTATGCCGCTCTTGTTGTGCTGGCGACTATCTTGTATGCACTTAACGTAAATTTGATCAAAGCCAGGCTTCAACACCTCAACAGCATCACCATAACTTCTGTTGCGTTTTTTATCGTTGGGATTCCCTCCACCATTATATTATTAAGTGCTACAGATTTTATCCCAAAGCTGGCAACTGTCCCGGGCGCCTGGACAGGTTTTGGCTACCTGGCCATTCTTGCAGTGGTAGGAACCGGCATTGCCATGATAGCATTTAACACCCTCATCAGAATTACTACACCGCTGTTTGCCTCCAGTGTAACCTACCTCATTCCGGTGGTTGCCCTGATTTGGGGAATTATTGATGGTGAATATGTTGACCTCAGCTTTTTGCTTTGGGTAGGGCTGATTATTGGAGGAGTGCTGCTAGTGAATAAAAAACGCACTGTAGCTCAGATACAACCATCAGCAAATAAGTAAGTTAAAAAAATATAGCGCAAAAGTTTGACGGATTAATATTTTTTATACTTTTGCAGTTCAAATTTTTGAGCATAATCCGCAATTTCAAATCAGTATAATGTACGCAATAGTTGACATCGCAGGACAGCAGTTCAAGGTAACCAAAGGTCAGCAGATCTTTGTGCACAGACTTGAAAATGAAGAAGGTAGCCAAGTGGCTTTCGAAAAGGTATTATTGATCGACAATGACGGACAAACCACTGTTGGTGCTCCTGTAATTGATGGTGCAAGCGTATCTGTTAAGGTAATCGAGCACCTCAAAGGAGATAAAGTTATCGTTTTCAAAAAGAAAAGAAGAAAAGGATACCAAAAGTCGAACGGTCATCGTCAATACCTGAGCAAGGTAATGATTGAAGATATCAAAGCGTAATAACCCGAAAATCTTAGAACAATGGCACATAAAAAAGGAGCTGGTAGTTCCAATAACGGACGCGAATCGGAAAGTAAACGACTGGGAGTAAAGATTTATGGTGGTCAGTTTGCCAAAGCTGGCAACATCATCGTAAGGCAACGTGGCACCGCTCATCGCCCCGGCAATAATGTTGGAATTGGAAAAGACCATACTATTTTTGCTATGGTTGACGGCACTGTTGAGTTCCGTCGCAAAAAAGATGATAAATCCTACATCTCTGTTATTCCCGCAGAAACAGAAACTGCAGTAAACTAACAGATTTGTACAAAAATAATAGCAACCCGGTTATGCCTGCATAGCCGGGTTTTTTGGCTTATAGATTTTCGAATAAGCCCTATTTTCATTGCCACAGCAGCACCATAAATTCCTACTTTTGCAAAAATTCTGAATCAACATGCTTTTAATACCATTTATCCGGGCCAACAAAACTGAAGTTATAGCACGACTGGCTATCAAAAACTTCCACAATACCGAACTGATCGATCAGGTGCTGCAACTTGACGACCTCAGAAAAAGCCTGCAACAGGAATTGGATGAGCTTTTGGCCGAAGCCAATAGCATCGCCAAACAAATTGGCTTGCTTTTTAAAGAAGGCAAAGCAGAAGCCGCTGCAGTGCTAAAAGCCCGCAACAGCGAAATCAAAGAAAAAACCAAAGAGCTGAATCAAAAGCTCGCGGAAACTAAAGATCAGCTCAACGAGAAACTGGTTGAGATTCCTAATCTTCCGCACGAGACTGTGCCTCCCGGAAAACAGGCCAGCGACAATATCACTGTGCACGAAGAAGGCGTCATCCCAAAATTACCTGAAAATGCAGTTCCTCACTGGGATTTGATTTCAAAGTACGACCTGATTGATTTTGAGCTGGGCAATAAGGTTACCGGAGCAGGTTTTCCTTTCTATAAAGGCAAAGGAGCACGACTTCAAAGAGCGCTGATCAATTTCTTTCTGGATGAAGCCATAAAAGCAGGTTATCAGGAAGTTCAGCCTCCTCTCATGGTAAATGAAGCCTCGGCTTATGGTACAGGTCAACTTCCTGACAAAGAAGGACAAATGTACACCATCGGTGCTGATAAACTGTATATGATTCCTACAGCAGAGGTTCCGGTGACCAATATTTTCCGAGATGTAATTCTTCAGGAAAAGGAATTACCCGTAAAAACTACTGCTTACTCGAGCTGTTTTAGGCGTGAAGCCGGTTCGTGGGGCAAACATGTGCGCGGACTTAACAGGCTTCATCAGTTTGACAAAGTTGAAATCGTTGAGGTTGTTCATCCCGAAACATCCTATCAAACCCTGGAAGCGATGAAAGCTCATGTGGCTGGTTTACTGCAAAAACTGGAACTTCCTTTCCGAATCCTGAGGCTTTGTGGAGGCGATATGAGTTTTACCTCTGCACTCACCTTCGATTTTGAAGTGTACTCAGCTGCCCAAGAGATGTGGCTGGAAGTGAGCTCTGTATCCAATTTTGAGAGCTTCCAGGCCAACAGAATGAAGCTGCGCTTTAAAGACATTAACGGTCAAATTAATCTGGCACATACTTTAAATGGCAGTGCTCTGGCCTTGCCGCGCATCGTTGCCGCACTGCTCGAAAATAATCAAACAGATGATGGTATTAACATTCCGAAAGCCCTTCAGCCTTATACTGGTTTTGAGCGTATTGACTAGTTTGTCGGCGCTGAGTTTGCTTAAAAGCTGTAAATCATCAGTTCCCAAACAAACAACGCTGCTCATGCAACAGATTGATCTATTGCAATCTGTAATCATGGAACAACAGACCGAACTTGAAAACTGAGTCGTTTAAATACTGACAGTCTGGTTGCAGTTTTGACAACTTTTCAATTGGAGTGAACGATAGCGCTGATTCCTTTTTGCAGGCGCGCAGCGAAAGCATCGAAAAACGCCAAAATGTGCTTCAATCCTTCAAAACAGAAGCTTCCACCCTGATCGGAGAATGCAAAACGCAAACAGATCAGCTCTCACAAATGCAGCAAATCGTTAAGCAAACGCCTGCCGATAGCATAGCCCAACAGGCACTGTTGCAAGTTCAAATGAAAGCCATTGAGGAGCAAAAAATCAAAACAACTACTATCTGAACCGCATCAACGCTCAGTTGTTACTAATTGAAAAGCTTACGAACACTGCTAAACCATACAAAGTATGCACCTTATTATCCGACACTTTTCTTTTTTCAGTGCTGCTTTTTATGCAGCCCTTTTTCGCAGAAGCTCAGGAGCTGAAGCAGATAGGGCGCGAACAACAGAATCAAAGGTGTCGGATGGAACGTCTTGCCAATCAGTTTTATCGTAATCAGGCTGAGAAAGCCGGCGCACTTTACCTGAAACTCTATCAAAGTACAAATCACAGCATTATTTCAGTTATTACCTTAATTGTCTGATTCAGCTCGATGAATTGAAGAGGCTGAAAATCAGCTGAAATCTGAGATCAAGACCAATGAAAGGGCAGTAAACCTCCAGGTTGACCTGGGTTATATCTACCTGCTACAGGGCGATCAGCGCAAAGCAAGCCGAAGCTGACAGAATAGTGAAATCGCTTGTTCCGATCGCAATCAGATTGCAATGGTAGCCAATGCTTTCCGTTCAAGAGGTCTTTATGAATATGCCCTGATGGCCTATGATTTTGGTGCAGAGCATAAGGAAGCGGGACTCATCCCTTTTAAATTCCTCGAAAGCCACTTTTCAGTTTCAGGGCAATTACGAGCTGGTCTTCTGAAACTATTTGCTTCAGCTTGACCTACCAGCCACAGCACCTCGATCTGATTAAAAGCAGGTTTCAGGAATATCCTGATGATGGATAATGACAACAGCATGGCAGACCTCTTACGCGAAAAATTGCGCTGACACGTGCTCAGTCACAGCCTGATAATATGCTTTATGGAGAGCTTTTAATCTGGTTTTCGCTTCAACAAAAATCGACTACGAAATAGCCCTCATTCAAGCCAAAAGCGCTCGGGATCGCCGGCAAGGAGAAAGAGAACCGCAAATTTTAGAGCTGGCCGATATCAGCATGGAAAACCGCGCCTATGCTGTTGCCCTGCAAGGCTTTGAATATGTGGTGGGCAAGGGCAGAAACAGCGCCTATTACATCCCTGCTTATGTTGGTTATTTGCAAGCCTGCTACCTCATTGCCCGTGAAGAGCATCAAATTGACAAGGAGCTGTACGACAAACTTTCTTCCGATATCGAACAGGCTTTGACGAACTTGGCTTTAATGCTGAGCTTTATCCGCTGGTGATTACGCTTTCGTCAATTTATGCCTTTGAGCAAAACAACACAGCAAGATGCGGTTGCCTTGCTCGAAAAAGGATTGAAACTCCCTGCTCAATGCACAGGAAGAAGCGCTTATCAAGTTACAACTAGCTGATATTTATTTATATACTGACGAGGTTTGGGAAGCCACACCATCTACAGCCAGATTGAAAAGAAGCTAAAGACGAACCCATCGGCCATGAAGCCTCGCTACCGCAACGCGTTTACGCTATTATATTGGGGAATTTGGGTGGGCAGCCATGCAGCTTGACGTTTTGAAAGCAGCCACTCTGGCAAGCTAATTGCCAATGATGCCATGCAAAGTTATCTTTGAAAATTAGGATATGCTAATGGAAGATACTACCGGAAACACCCTGAAAAACTGGCTCGTGCCGAATTACTCAGCTTTCAGCAAAAACCTAACACTGCTAAATTCCTGCTCGATTCCCTGCTTGTAGCTATTCAAAATCCGGTAATTACTCCTACACACTTTTGCTTCTGCCGAGCTGGCAATCGTTCAAAAGGATTTTCACACTGCCGACAGTCTGTTCAAGTTGCTTTTTTAGCGCCTACTCCCCGACAGCTATCTGGCAGATGAAGCCATATACGAAAGCGGACTTATACTGGAGCATTCCATTGAAGATTTACCACTTGCAAGCGAACGTTATCAGTTGCTGATCAATGATTACCCGGCAAGCATATATGCTGCAGAAGCAAGACGCAGGTACTCAATAATAAGGGGAGATGATGTACTATAAAGCTATGACAGTAAGACCAAAAACATCTGGGACAGCACTTTTTGCACGACCGCAACATTGCCGAAAAATATGTCAGCAGCTTGAAGGAAATGCAGCGCATATCATCGAAATTGGCCTCGAACGTGTGCTAACTCCAGTTTTTGCTGCCGCTTTATCCTGAAAAACTACAGTTGATAGAGGTGGATCAGGAATCGGTTGAATACCTGCATCATCATTTTCCTGCACTTAATGCAAACATCCATCAAGCCGACTTTTCTGAAAACCGACCTCACACAATTTGGTGAAGGTGAGCTAGCTGTGATTGGCAATTTCCTCTATAACATCAGCAGCCAGATTTTCTTCAGGATTTTGGAACATCACGATGCTGTAAATGTGAGGTTGTTTGTATTTTTATTCAGAAAGAAGCTGCCGAACGAATCAGCTCTCCGCCCGGAAACAAAAGCTATGGCATATTGAGAAAGGTTGCAGGCCTGGTATGATATTGAGTACAAATTTACGGGTACACGAACACGTCTTTAATCCCCTCCCAAAGTAAAATTCGCCGTAATCAGACTTACACGTAATCAAACTAAAAGCTTGATTGTGATGAAAGACGCTTTAAAATTGTTATAAAACAAGCTCTTAATCAACGCAGGAAAACCTTTACGCAATTCCCTGCGAAGTCTTTTGAATCCCGACATCATCCAGCATGCTTATTTCGATAAACGACCGGAGCAACTGAGGTAAACGATTTTGTAATTATTACGCAAATGATTGACGCATCGCATCCTGCAACTACTCCATCAGCCTAAGGGTTTTAATGCGTTTCAGGGCTTTGTAAACCGTAAATACTGCCGACAAGCCGCCTACAACTACAACGGTCATAAAAACCATCAGCACATCCTGCCAAACCAATTGCACCGGATAGGCATCAATAACAAAAGCACCTGCTTCGCCGCCCAGCTTAACAGGCCAAAACGTTCCTGAATCACTATCAGTAAAATGCCGGCAATCAAACCGATGATGCTCCCAAAACCGAAATCATTAGTCCTTCAGTCAACGCCGCTTTAGAAAGTTCTGATCTGCACCCAGGTATTTCAGGATATTAATGTCTTTGCGCTATCAACGATCAGCATGCTCAGCGATCCGATCACATTAAAGGTAGCCATAATCAGGATAAAGCTCAGGATGATGTAAATCGCCCATTTTTCCGAACGCATAATACGGTATAGGGTTTCCTGTTGTTCGAACTGGTCTTTTACCAGATAATCCGATCCGATAATTTGTTTCAGCTCGTTTTTAAGCTTCTCGAGCTGAGCGTCATCTCCAGTAAAACAGCGATTGAAGTTGCCATTCGTCATATTCCATGAGGCTCACAGCCCATTCGTATGGGACAATAACAAGCGAAGCATCCAGTTCCTGCTGACTGCTAAAAACCCCTGAAACACTCCTTATGGCATTTTTTGATTGAAGGCCTGCTCAAACTGCATCACCGAAGGGTTTCCGCGTGAGGGCACCAGCACCTGCAAAGTGCCGCCGGGTTTCTGGCATTGATATCCAGATACCAGGCTACTCCGGCACCCAGCATCGCAAATTCCTGATTTTTATATTTAAGCAGCATCACACCCTGTGTAATAATGCTATCCATTGCTGTAAGCTGTTCAAATCCTTCGCTAACGCCTTTTAATACACCCACATGCTGGCGGTCGCCATAACGGAAAAGCGCATCTTCTTCAGCAATCTTTACGATGCCTTTTACCCCTGGAAGTCCTTCGATTTGCTCAAAAGGAAAAGCATCCAGTAAAATCGTTTTGCCATTGGCAGGCTCAATCACCAAATCAGGCGAAAGCTGATTCACCATCGAGGAAATCACTTTTTCAAAACCATTAAAAACCGACAACACCACTATGAGTGCAAAAGCCCCCACCCCCACTCCAACAACTGATATCCAGGTGATGATATTTATCAGGTTGTGGCTTTTACGGGCCAGCAGGTATCGTTTTGCAATATAAAAGCTAGTGTTCAACTGTTATAGATTATTGCTTCCAGGCCAGTGCTATTAAACCTGTGCCGGTAGGATGCTTGCGACAAACATCCATTTTGTTCAAAACCAAGGCTATCGGAAAAACCAAAACGTAATAAAAAGGCAGTAAAATAAAGAATAGCTTTGAGGCATTCAGCATCAGGATGGGATACTTCATCGACAAGCGCCACGAGATTCTCCCGGGCTTGCCATACTGATAACGCAAGCTTGTTTTTTGAAAACCAGCACGTTTTAGTTTGGCTTCCAGGTCTGCAATATTATAGCCATCGCGCACATGCTCATCAATAAAACCCTGAACACCTTCGGCCTGATGATCATGCTCATGCACATCCGAACCACCCTGATCAGAGGGCGTTGAGATCAAAAGCATGCCTCCGGATTTGAGGGCGTTAAAATAATTTCGAAGCACCAGCTCGTCTTCCTCAATATGCTCCATCACATCCACACAAACCACCAATTCAAACTGCTGTACATAATTAATTTTGGTGAGGTCGGCTTCTTCGAAATGAACATTCTTGAATCCAATTCGGTCAAAAAACTGGTTGCAATCAGCAATCTGTTCTGTTTTTACATCCAAGCCTGTGATTTTCCAGTCGGGATGCTTGCGGGCCATATAATAATCATATTGCCCAAAACCTGAACCGGCATCCAGAACAGCGGCATTCTTGAGATGGGAAGTATGTTTTTTAAGCTCACGCTTAACATGCCAGGAGCGCAGCAACAGCAGGTCGAGCATCCTGTAGAATAGTTTGCGCAAAAAAGGCGTACGGTTAAATACATTACCGAGCTGACGCTTTATGGGGTCATATTGCATAAGGCTAAACGACTAAATTTTGTTTTAGTCTTCTTTTAATAGGTTTTCAATATTATCGATATAATCCAAAGAGTCGTCCAAAAAAAAGCGCAGCTCGGGAACGATACGCAGCTGATGACGAACACGATGGCCAAGAAATCCCCTGATTTCCCGGGATCGTTCATTAAACCGGGCTACAATTTCAGTCTTTTCAGGCTTTCCGAAAACGCTCAGATAAACCCTGGCCAGCGAAAGGTCGGGTACAACTTGCACCTGAGTAACAGTGATTAGCGCACCGCCTGCAATAGCCTGCATTTCCTGCTGAATAATTTCACCAAGATCGCGCATCAGTAAGCGCGAAACCTTTTGTTGACGTTTTGATTCCATAGGGCAAAAATACTGCAATTTATTGTTCTAACCATCAAACACCAAAACAAGCCTGTTTCAGAACAGGAAGATGTTGCTGTTATTGTAGCAACTGTATCATCGCGAATACGATCAACCCAGAATGGGTTGCGCTATAAAATGTCGGGAGGTTGCGCTATTGCAGCAAGAATAACAGTGCAAAATCCCATCAACCTCGAAGAGGTTGCGATATTGTAGTATAGACATCACAGCAAAAATCCATCAACCCAGAATGGGTTGTGCTATAAAACATGCCAATCAAAAAGCATAAGCATCAAATGGAATCCAATCAACATCTACCTGTCTGCCTTTACAAATAAACTCTGCACAGTTAGACAGGCTGAAGGGGTTGCGCTATTGCAGCAAGAATAACAATGCAAAATCCAATCAACCTCGAAGAGGTTGCGTTATTGTAGCAACTGTATCATCGCGAATACGATCAACCCAGAATGGGTTGTGCTATAAAACATGCCAATCAAAAAGCATAAGCATCAAATGGAATCCAATCAACATCTACCTGTCTGCCTTTTACAAATAAACTCTGCACAGTTAGACAGGCTGAAGGGGTTGCGCTATTGCAGCAAGAATAACAGTGCAAAATCCCATCAACCTCGAAGAGGTTATGTTATTGTAGCAACTGTATCATCGCGAATACGATCAACCCAGAATGGGTTGCGCTATAAAATGTCGGGAGGTTGCGCTATTGCAGCAAGAATAACAGTGCAAAATCCCATCAACCTCGAAGAGGTTGTGTTATTGTAGCAACTGTATCATCGCGAATACGATCAACCCAGAATGGGTTGTGCTATAAAATGCGACAATAGCGAAATCCCCCCGACATTTTAGTCGGAACAGGCTATTCTGGTTTTTTATCCCTTTTAAAAACGTTTTTGCTACAATAGCACAACCCCTTCAACCAGCCTGACAGCACCAGAAGGCAGAGGTTCTTTTTTTTCCATGATACTAAAAACACCACCGGCAGAATGGCTCAAAATCCGATTTTGTTAAGTTACTTAAGATTATCTTATAGCTTTACGTTAACTTAACATCATCAATTTGATTATTCTCTAATTTGCACGCCTAAAATAATTCACGCAGCATCATGGCCAGATTATTCGTTATCATTGTTCTTGTCGGTATTTTTAGTTCATGCAGACACCTTATAAAACCTGAGGGAGAGCCCTATCCCTGCATTGAAGTGACGGCCATTGCAGAAACAGAGCCTGTTTACAGCTCAGATGACGCTGCTGATGATCCGGCTATTTGGATTCATCCCACCGAACCCGCCAAGAGCCTGATAATTGCAACCAACAAAAAAGCCGGACTAGAAGTTTATACACTTGACGGAAAAAGAATCTTTTTCACCCAATCCGGAAGAGTCAATAATGTTGATTTGCGTTATGGCTTCCCATTAGGAGACCAATTTATTGATATCGTGGCTGCCAGTAACCGATCTTTTAATACAATTTCTATCTATCAAATCAGTGACGACTCTTTAGTTTTAAAGGAAATCAGTGCACGTACCATCACTTCGGGATTAGATGAGGTGTATGGTTTTTGTCTTTATAAAAGTGCTGCTACCGGAAAATTTTATGCCTTCGTAAATAGCAAAAGCGGAAATGTTGAGCAATGGGAGTTGTTCGCCACCGAAAATCAAAAAGTTGATGCCGTGCTTGTGCGTAGCTTCCATGTTGGACTTCAAACCGAAGGTTGTGTTGCTGATGATGCGTTAGGCTATTTCTATATCGGAGAAGAAAATGCAGGTATCTGGAAATATTTTGCCGAACCAGATCATTCGAACGACCGAAAAATGATAGCCGATACTTCACTGCCATACATCACGGCCGATGTAGAAGGTTTGACTATTTATCAGGGCGCTGGCCAAAAAGGTTACCTGATCGCATCCATTCAAGGTGATAATCTTTTTGCCGTTTTTGAACGCGAAGGAAAAAATCGTTTTATTGGTTGCTTTAGAATTGGCGAATCAACTCAGATTGACGAAGTAACAGAAACTGACGGAATAGATGTGATAAACTTAGGGCTTAATGATCAGTTCCCAAATGGCTTTTTTATTGCCCAGGATGGCTACAATTACACAACAGAAGGCAAGAAGACAACACAAAACTTTAAACTGGTTCCCTGGGAAACTATTGCCGGCAGTTTTGATAAAAAGCTGCAGATCGACAATAGTTTTAATCCCAGATTGCAGCAATAAAACAGCAAGCTCATCAATTTTATGATATTCTTGCCAGATACTCAAGTTTAACTACTTTTGTTAATCTGCAAGAATAACTTTATGCTCAAAGAAAAAATACAACAACTCGCCCGCGACTTTTACAGCGAAACAGTTGCAAACAGACGCTATATCCACCAACATCCTGAATTAAGCTTTCAGGAGGAAAACACTGCACTGTTTATCAGCCAAAAGCTTGATGAATGGCAAATACAGCATGTAAAGGGTGTTGGCGGCCACGGGATCATTGGATTGATTGGAAAGCCTGAGGCTAATAATAAATGTATCGCGTTGCGTGCCGATATGGATGCTCTGCCCATTATCGAAACCAATACCCACGAATTCGTTTCCAAAAACCAAGGCGTGATGCATGCCTGCGGCCATGATGCCCACACAAGCATGCTTTTGACTGCCGCGCGAATTTTAAAAGCAATTGAGGATCAGCTTAAGGGGCAGATCAAGCTCATTTTTCAGCCAGCCGAAGAAAAATTGCCGGGTGGAGCACTTGGAATCATTGAAGCTGGCGGACTAAAAAATCCTGATGTCCAGCGCATTGTGGGGCAGCATGTTTTTCCGGGATTGGAAGCAGGCTTTGTTGGTTTTCGCTCAGGCGCTTATATGGCCTCGGCTGATGAAATTACTATTCGCATCAAAGGCAAAGGCGGCCACGCTGCCATGCCCAACCAAATCAACGATACAGTGCTCACGGCTGCCCAAATCATTGTAAACCTGCAGCAGGTCGTCAGTCGCTTTGCACCTCCTGTTGTTCCCACTGTACTTTCGTTTGGAAGGCTAATTGCTGATGGCATTTTTAACATCATTCCCGACGAGGTGCTCATTCAGGGCACGCTTCGTACCTTTGATGAAGCATGGCGCGCATCAGCAAAAAAGCATATCCGCAGAATTACAGAAAACACCGCTTCTGCCGCAAACATGAAAGCCGAAGTGCTGATCGAAGACGGCTATCCCTTTGTGATGAATGACGACCATACAACACAGCTGGCAAAAAATGCCGCCATCGAATATCTCGGAGCTGAGAAAGTAATTGACCTGGAACAACGCATGACGGCTGAAGATTTTGCCTGGTATTCACAACAAATCCCAGCAACTTTTTATCGCATCGGAACAGCCAATGCGGCCAGAGGAATCAACAGTAACCTGCATACCAGCACTTTTGATATTGATGAAGAAAGCCTGTTGACCGGTTCGGGGCTCATGGCCTTTATTGCCGTGGAGCAGTTGAAACATACATAAACAATTTTATCAAAAACCTACTGTCATGCTTGTTGGAGATCGCTCATATCAAACCGTTTGGATGGAAGATCATACCGTTAAAATGATCGACCAGAACGCACTTCCTTTTAGCTTTCAAATCCATGAATGCCCAAGCTATTGGGACACCTGCATGGCCATCACCGACATGACTGTGCGCGGCGCAGGAGCCATTGGAGCTGCTGCTGCATTTGCCATGGCACAAGCGTTTCTGGAAGCTCCCGAAACAGATCGGGAAGTTTTTCTGGAAGATGCCCGCGAAGAAATTGAAGGCACGCGTCCTACCGCCCGAAACCTCTTTTATGCCGTTGAAAGGGTTTATGAAGCCGGCCAGTTATCTGCCGAAAATGCCAAAACCGAAGCCCAGCGTATTGCACTTCAGGATACAGAAGACACAAGAGCTATTGGTCGTTATGGCAACAAACTGATCAAAAACAATGCGCGAATCCTCACCCATTGCAATGCTGGTTGGCTGGCCTTTGTAGATTTTGGCACTGCCTTATCGCCTGTTTACACAGCAAAACAAGAAGGCAAGGAAATATTTGTGTATGTGGACGAAACCCGCCCGCGTGGACAGGGAGCACGTCTTACGGCCTGGGAACTGATGCAGGAAGGGGTGCCGTTTACCATTATCCCGGATAATGCTGCTGCCAGTTTGATGCAACAAGGCAAAATTGATCTGGTGATTGTGGGTGCCGACCGCATTGCCAAAAATGGTGATACCGCAAATAAAATCGGAACCCTCGGCAGGGCGATACTGGCCAATACTTTTGGCATTCCCTTTTATATTGCCGCACCCACCTCTACCATTGATGCAGCCTGCAAAACCGGAAAAGATATCATTATAGAAGAACGCAGCCAGGATGAAGTGCTTTATCAGGATGGCATTGATGCCAACGGAAATAAAGTGAAAGTGATGGTTTGTGCACCCGGCTCAACAGCTTATAATCCGGCTTTTGACGTTACGCCAGCTAAATATATCACAGGTATCATCACCGAAAAAGGCATCATCAAAGCACATCACCAATCCATTTCCAGCCTTTTTAAAACCATTGAAGATGAACGAGCTAAATCACTTTAAAAAGGAAATTGCCTATTTCATGCGCAGGCTTTACAAGCGCGGGCTCACCACTACTTCGGGCGGAAATATCAGTGTGAAGCTGCCCAATGGCATGGTGCTGATTACGGCCTCACAAACCGACAAAGGCCGGATGGAAGCCCGGGATGTTGGCATGACCGACCTGCATGGCCGCCAGCTGAGTGCCAACGTAAAGCTAAGCATGGAAACCGGCATGCACCTTGCCGTGTATAAAGCCCGACCCGACATCCATGCCATTGTGCATGCGCATCCGCCAACAGCAACAAGTTTTGCCGTGGCGCACCGCCCCATCAATCCTGATTTGATGGGAGAATCCAGGGCTGTTCTCGGCAGAATAAGCGTGGCACCTTACCGGCTGATGGGATCGCAGGATCTGGCAGAGGCAGTGGCCCATGAAACAAAAGAAGCCAATGCTGTTCTGCTGGCCAATCACGGCGTTTTGGCCGTCGGCAAAAGTCTGTTGGAAGCTTTTGACAGGCTCGAAGTGCTCGAAAGCTGTGCAAAAGTAGAATTACTGGCTAACCTGATAGGAACTTCTCATCCTTTGAGCCAGGAGGAAGTGCAAGCCATCGATAAACTTATGAACACATGACGATACCAGAAATTACAATTCAAAACGCGATAAGTATACCCATATTAGGCATTGGCACCTGGGAGATGGGAGGTCGTCAAAGTCCTGACAAAAGCGAGGATGACAAATTTGTCAGGGCCATTCAGTTTGCCCTCGAAAACGGCATCCGCCATATCGACACAGCAGCTATGTATGGCAATGGCCACACCGAAGAGCTTGTGGCCAGGGCAATAAAACCTTATAATCGGGAAAAACTACTTATCACCAGCAAGGTTTCAGGAGATCAACTGGCCTACCATGATGTAATCAACGCTGCCCATAACAGTTTGAAAAGGCTGCAGACAGCTTATCTTGATTTGTACCTGTTGCACTGGCCAAATCCAGATGTGCCAATCACAGAAACCATGAAAGCCATCAATGAGTTGCTCGAACAAGGCTTGATTAAACATTTCGGACTGAGTAATTTTTCGGCTGAACAAACTGCGGAAGTGCTGCGGTTGACAGATGCTCCCGTCATCACCAATCAGCTGGAATACAACTTATTCACCCGAAATAACGGCCGTATTACCGAAGACGTGGAAGCCTCCATTATTCCTTTTTGCCTGTCGAAAGGTATCAGCATCACTGCATGGCGTCCTGTCTTGAAAGGAGCAACTAACCCTTTGCAGCAACCGCTTATCAACGAAATTGCAGCAAAACACGAGGCCACACCCATGCAGATTGCTTTAGCCTGGTTGCTAAATAAACCCCTTACCCTGGCTATTCCAAAAATGACCAGCGAAAAGCACATTTTGGAGAATATTGCAGCAACAGCAATCAAACTGGATACAAACGAAATGGAGTTGCTGGATAATCTTGCTTAACAAAATATCCAACGCCCAATTATTTGCGCAATAAGCCAACACCTAGAGCTACCAAACAAGTAGCAAGCAGCAGCATGCCGGCATACAATAGAAAAATAAAGGCATTGGGCTCAGTAGTTCCTTGGCCACCGGCGGCGGCAAAAAACCCGCCACTTACCAATATGGCAGCAAGTGGAAATCCTCCTCTTACAAACCATGACCATGATGAGCCCAAGCGGCTGTAATCGGCCAAAAACTGTGCAATCAGAGCTAAAATCACTAGTACGCCTGCATGGCCGTGCCCTGCCCTGAACATCGCCAGCTGAAAATCGGTAAGCTCAAGCTGCTGGTGGGCGCCCGACAACAGATTGAGTATGAAATTGCCTCCAAAAATAATGGTAGGTACTGTCAGCAATATAATGCCCGACATGGTTTTTGATTCTTGTGTCATGATTGATTGGGATCCGTTAGGTTTTATGCTTTCACTTCGAGTTTAAACCCTATACCGTGAACATTGGTGATGGTAACGTCAGGGTCTTCGCGCAAATACTTCCGAAGCTTAACGATGAAAACATCCATGCTTCTTCCGATGAAATAATCGCTGTCGCCCCAAATTTTTTGCAAGGCCTCTTCGCGGGTTAACACCTGATTTTTATATTCGCAGAGCAGTTTAAGCAGTCCTGCCTCTTTCCGGGTGAGGGTTTGATCGCCAAAATCGGAATGCAGTACCTGATTTTTAACATCAAAACGAAACTTTCCGATTTTGATACTGTCATCCTGAATACCAGGTATCTGCTTAACACAACGCCGCATAATGGCTTTGATACGAAGGTGCAATTCATCGGTGCTGAACGGCTTGGTGATATAATCGTCGCAGCCCAGCTGAAAGCCTTTTAGCCGGTCTTCCTTGAGCGATTTAGCCGTTAGGAAAATTATCGGCATCTGTGGGTTAATCTGCCTGATTTCCTTCGCTAATGAAAAACCATCCATTTTCGGCAACATCACATCCAATATGCACAGATGGATACTGTGGTTTTTAAAAGCAGCAAGGCCTGATAAACCATCAGCAGCTATTATAACTTTATAGCTCATCAGTTCCAGAAAATCCTGCAAAACCATACTCAGATTGGGATCGTCCTCAACCATTAAAATTGATAATTGATCAGCATTCGTCATGGCTCAATAGTTTTTGCCGCAGCGGGCAATTGCACAACAAAAGTACTACCTTTATCCAATTCACTTTCTACACGCACTTTTCCTCCGTGTAGTTGAACAATTCTTTCCACATAATAAAGTCCTATGCCAAAGCCCTTTACATCATGCACATCTCCTGTGTGAACGCGGTAGAAATTTTTAAAAATCACTTTCTTTTTTTCGTTTGCTATGCCCACACCATTATCCTTAACAGAAACCTCCACCAATTGATTTTCAATGTTCACCATCAAGGCTATAATAGGTTTGTTTTTGTTGTACTTCAGGGCATTGTCAAGGAGATTAGAAAAAAGCTGCCCCAGATGAAGCCGGTCTCCATAAACAAATACTGATTCACAATCTTTAGTAAGGCTAATCCTTCCACCGCGCTCTTCGGCCCTCAAATTGAAAGCTTCAATCAGTTCATAAATCAAAGGGCAAAGGTCGAATCTTCTCATCTGGAGGGTTACCTCCTGCCTGTCGAGCATGGCGATCTGTAAAATCTGCTCCACCTGATGCTGTAGTCGTTCATTTTCCTGCCGAATCACGCGCGCATAAGTCTGGGCTTTGTCATGATTGCTTAGTACAGCAGGCTTCAAAAGCATTTCCGAGGCCAGGCCAATGGTTGCCATGGGTGTTTTAAACTCATGGGTCATATTATTGATGAAATCGGTTTTTATTTCAGAGAGTTTTTTCTGCCTGATTACTGTATATACTGTGTACCAAAATCCCAGTATAACAGCAAACAGAAAAATGGCCGAAAGTGCCATCCAAAGCGAAAGCTGTAAGAATACCTGTCGTGTTTTCTGCGGAAAATACATACTAAAATAGTAATCGCCCGGGCTGAATAAAGCCTCAATACTTTGCTGATGCTCCGAGATGAACAGCTCGTCGGTAAACTGGCTTGCATTGCCCATCACAACACGCTGATTCGAGCGGTTGTAGATCATATATTCATAGGCATCTCCCACCCGCATACAACGCATCTCTGCCCTAACCAGCGAATCCAGCATGGGTTCAGAAATCACATCGCTTACCTCTGTTTTTTGCATAACACAAGGATCTGGCAAGGTTAGCTGTCGCAGGGCAGAATCGGTATGCACTTCGAGCAGCCGGTTCAAAACCGATTTCATGGCAATACGCACACTATTATCATATTGCTCTTCCTTGAGCAAAACAGCATTACGCACCCAGTAAACCTGCATCACAACCACACCAGACAAAGCCATGAATGCAAGCAGGATAATGATGTTAAAATATCTCTTCTTCATGATGATTTGGCAGCGATTTTTGCCTCTGCAAACTTAATTTAATTTCAAAAGCTTATTCTCTTCATACTGCGCAATAAAGGTACGCTGTTTCCAGGGCCTGAAAAAGGTTTAACATTTCGTTAACAGTTATTAACAGACCCTTAACAAGCATGCCTTGGCTGCGGGTGTACATTTGCCTTAACAAAAAATTATAAAGAATACTAGTTATGAAAAAAGTTGCTTTAATACTCTCATTTGTTGCCTTTTTTGCCTTTGGAACTGCTGGATTACAAACTGTTGTAGCCGCTCAAAATGCTGATGTAATCAGCTTAACTCAGGAAGTGAAGAAAAAAGGCGACAAGAAAAAAACTAAAGATTCAAGCTGCAAAGAAGCTAAAACATCTTGCTGCGATACAAAAGCTAAAAAAGAAGCCTGCAACGACGATAAAAAGGCTGACAAGAAATAATCCTAATCCCAACGTTTTGTTTTAATTTGGTTTGGGCCTTCCGATGTGATATCGGGGGGCTTTTTTCTTTTCAAGCCTATAAAATCTATACATTTGCCAGCTAACAGCATTGCCATGACTTCAAAAATTATCTACACTTCCGATCTGCGTACCGAAATGACACACCTGCAATCGGGCACCACAGTACTAACAGATGCGCCGATCGACAACAAAGGTCGGGGCGAGGTGTTTTCGCCTACCGATCTGGTGGCAACCGCCCTCGGCAGTTGTATGCTGACAATAATGGGTATTGCAGCGCGCGAACATGGTTTTGTGATCGATGGCACAACGGCAGACGTCACCAAAGTGATGGCATCTGATCCCCGCCGGATTGCAGAAGTGCATATCCGTTTGGTGTTTCCTGATTATCCTTATACCGACAAGCAGAAAAAGATACTTACTGTAATTTCAAAAAGCTGTCCTGTTGCTTTGAGTCTGCACCCTGAGCTAAAACAACATATCGAACTGATATTTAATAAATAATGATGGATATTAAAATAAAAGTCAATACACGGGGCAGTGAACGTTTGATCGTTAGCGAAAAAGATACGGCAATGGCCTATGGATCAGGTCTGGTGCCGGTATTTGCCACGCCTGCCATGATTGCCCTGATGGAAATGACTGCCTTAAAAAGTATTCATGATCAACTTCCCGAACAGTACACCACTGTTGGTTTTGCCGTTGATATGAAACACCTCAAAGCAAGTAAAACAGGCGCTGAGATAGTTTGCGAAAGTGAATTGGTCGAAGTAACAGGCCGCAAGCTGGTTTTCGAATTGCAGGTGTGGGATGATGAGATTTTGGTGGGGCATGGAACCCATATTCGTTATATCGTTGACAAATCGAAATTTTTAAATTAACCCAATAGATAATACACGTATAAATTAACTAAACAAATGCCATTATGAAGAACTTTACAACATTATTTTTCAGCATTTTACTTATCACAGCAATCAGCTTTTCGGGCTGCAAAAAGGACGAAGAAACTGATCCGCTAAGCTGCAACCTGCAGACTGCTTCTACCACCTTTTCGGAAGAAACTATTAATGTGACTTACAAGCTTGAGGCCTCGGGTGATTACACCATCAGCAGTTTTTTCTATTATGATGAAAGCGGCAAGGTTGAGATGCAAAACCCTGCACCACAAGAGATAACCGTTTCCCTGAGCAACCAAAAAATCATGCAGGCCGGTGCTGTGGGTAATGTAACCAACGGATCGATAAAAGTTTCATTCAAAGCAACAACAGAAACATCAATCTACGAAGGAATTGACCAGTGTAGCCGGAGCACGAATTAGTGGTTGATCTATTTGTTTTATAGCGCAACCTCTTCGAGGTTGATCGGTTTTTGCACTATTGTTTTTGCTACAATATCGCAACCCGTTCCGGGTTGACCGGATTCGCTATGATGCGCTTGCTGCAATATCAAAACCCGTTCCGGGTTGAAAAGGTTATAACTGATGTAATCCTGACAGCATGGGATTTTATCGATAGATTGAACCCAGAATGGGTTCGGCTATTGTAGCAATAACGTTATTAAAATGAAGAATAGAACCCAGAATAGCCTGTCCCGACTGAAATGTCGGGAGGTTCCGCTATTGTAGCAAAAACGTTAAATATAAGATATAAAAAACCCTGAAGAGCCTGTCCCGACCAAAATGTCGGGAGGTTTCGCTATTGACTTGTTTTATATCGCAACCCATTCTGGGTTGATGGGTTTTTCTGTGATGTATTTTTACTACAATAGCGCAACCTCT
>JAGYNM010000170.1 GCA_018399335.1 Bacteroidales bacterium
TATTCATCGATAAAGATTTCAAACAATCCGATCAACGAATTAAAAGGCCCTCTTAAATCGTGGGAAATGATCGAAATAAATTTGTCTTTGGTTTGGTTAAGTTCTTGTAAGGCTTTGTTTTTCTTTTGTATGTCTTCTTTTTGCAAGGTAATTTCCTTGCTTTTCTCCAGGATTTTAGCCCGCGAACGGCGCAAAACCAAAATTATCCCCAAAAAGAGCAAAACAGCAATAGCCGAAATATAAATTAACTGATATTGTTTTCGGATGATTTCCTTGTTCAATAGATTTTGAGCACTAAGCATTTCAAGTTTGGCGTCTTTTTCTTTGATATCATAAATTACCTTCAGCTCTTCGATTCGGCGGTCGCTTTCTTCATTAAAAATGGAGTCCTTCAAAAAAGCTGACTGCTGAAGGCGTTTATAAGCCGCCTGATAATCACCCTTCAAACTGTCCAATGAGGCTATACCTGCCAATATCATTTGTTTCCAATACCTGCTTCCCAGGAGTTCAGATACATTTAATGCCTTTTTCAGGTAATAATCAGCTGAATCTATGATGCCCTGCTCTTTGAACATATTGCCATAATTGCTGTAAGCACCTACCAGGCTTTGGTCGTATCCATGAGCAATAGCTTGATTGATTGCTTTTCGAAAGTAATTTGCTGCACTGTCTTTTTGTCCCAAATTTCTAAGTGCCGAACCAAGGTTTGCGTATAAAAAGGTCTGACTTTGCAGGTCGTTATTTGTTTCCACAAGTCCTTTACGTGCATAATATTCAGCCTTTTCAAAATCTCTGTTCTTATCCATAAAATAAGCCGTAATATTATTGTATAATACCGCTTTATTATAATTGCCGCTGTATATATCGGCCAGTTGCTCCACCTCCATATAGTAGTTAATAGCTTCATCGCCTTTCTTTAGATCGGAGCTTAGCACACCCAGCGCTACCAAAGTGCTCATCATCCGAATGGTGTCTCTTTGCATTCGCATCAGCTCCAATGCTTTAAGCTGATATTCGTATGCAATGAGGTATTTCGACTGGCCGCGATAAAGACGGCCAAGGTCGTAACTGGTTTTGGCAATCCCTTTTTTATTGTCCCTTAATTGATCTAACTCCAGAGCCTTGTGCAGGTATTTAAACGAGGAATCCATTTGAGAACCTCTGCTATATAAAACACCCAGGTTGTTATAGGCTTCAGCAAGTTTATCATATAGAGGTTCCTGCACAGGCAGTCGTGCTGTTTTCGACAAATAGGTGATGGCACTGTCGGCTTCACTTCTAAACCAATAATATAAACCCCAAGTATTCAAATAATCAGCACGGAGTAACAAGTCCTGATGATTTTGAAGCGATGTGTTTTGAAAAAGCATCATCCTTGCCGAATCCATCTCATCAGGTATTAACCACCTAATATACTGTACTTTAGATTTTAATTGCTCCTTACCATTTTGTTTGTTCATGGCTTTGAACAAACTATCTTTAACTGTTAAAGTTTGTGCCGATAAGATAGTAGTAAGAAAAAATAACAGACCTGTAAATGTAATAGTTGGTTTATGCATCACTTCGTTCAGCTTTAGCTCACTAAATTACAAATTTGATCGATCGAAATACAAACATTTCGAATTTAATTGACAGTTTCTTGAATTCTACAAAACCAAGAGCCTTTTAAAAAGTTTACATTTGCAGAGGTTCCAGGTTGTTTCCTGTTACGGCTTGAACTTTTAGGCATATTTAGGGTTAGATAATTGAATCGTTAAATTATGAAAAAATCCACGCTTATTAAGCTTGTCAGTTTGAGTTTGACCATCCTTTTACTCCTTTGGCTGATGCTGTCGGGAGGACTTTTCGAGAGCAAAGAAACCGATGATCCTTTGCGCACACCTTCGCGTGCCAGCACTGTTTTACCCGTACAGGCCATGATTATCAAAAAAGCTCCGCTTACCGATGAGCTTATTGCTGGTGGCTCAGTGATGGCTGATGAACAGGTTGATGTATCTGCCGAAATTGCCGGACAAGTCATCAAAATCCATTTTGAAGAAGGCAGCACCGTCAAAGAAGGCGAGCTTTTGGTTACCATTAATAATGCAGATTTATTTGCCCAGATCGATCGCAACAATCATCAGATAAAGCTTGCCCGCGAAAGCGAACAACGACAGCGTCAATTACTCGAAAAACAAGGCATCAGCCAACAATCCTACGATCAGGTTCTCACCGAACTGAGCACCCTGGAGGCAGAAGCAGCTCTGCTGCAGGCTCAGCTCGAAAAAACCCTGATCAGGGCGCCGTTTACCGGTCAGCTTGGGCTCAGACAGATCAGCGAAGGCAGTTTCCTCTCGCCCGGAATGCCAATTGTATCGCTGGTTAGCATACAACCTGTAAAACTCAATTTCAGCGTGCCAGAACGTTATGCACCATACATCAGTATTGGTCATGAAGTGAGTTTTACGGTAGAAAACAATCCCGGAAAATTTACCGCAAGTATATATGCCATTGAGCCCCGCATCGATTCAAAAACACGCTCACTTCCCGTGAGGGCCTTGTATGCCAACAGCGACAAAAAAATCGTGCCCGGCTCTTTTGCCCGTGTTACCATTCCGTTGGTAAGCAGAAATGAAACCATGCAGGTTAAAGCAGAGGCCCTTATTCCTGAAATGAGCACCCACAAAGTATTTGTGTATCGCAATGGCACCGCACAACCCGTAAACGTCATAACTGGCCTACGCACAGAGTCTGCCGTTGAAATCGTTTCGGGTTTACAATCCGGTGATACTGTAATCACAACAGGTTTACTACAGATGCGTCCTGGCATGAAAGTTCAACTTACAGCAATAAACTAAGCTATGAGTTTATCCTCTCTAAGTATTCAAAGGCCGGTTCTGGCTACTGTGATGTCGATTCTGATTATCCTGTTTGGTATTATCGGACTGGTTTCACTGGGCGTTAGAGAATATCCCAGCGTTGATCCGCCCATTATCACAGTAAGCTCGAACTATGTGGGCGCCAATGCCGACGTTATCGAATCACAGATAACCG
>JAGYNM010000171.1 GCA_018399335.1 Bacteroidales bacterium
AAAATATTGGTGAAACACGCGTCCGAATTAACGAAGAGGCAATAAAGCTGGAGCGTGTTTCGGCGGTTGAAAGCCCAAATTACTTGTTTCTGGATTTGCAGATCGGTACTTCGGCCAAGGCCGGGAAATTCGAGATAGAATTTTTGCAATCAGGAAAAGTAGTGCATCGGGTTGCTTACGAATTGAAAGCCCGCAAAGCCGGTTCGGCCGATCGCCAAGGCTTCGACAGCTCGGATGCAATTTATCTGCTGATGCCTGACCGTTTTGCCAACGCAGATCCCGAAAATGACGATATGCCCGGCATGTTGGAAAAAGCCAATCGCAAAAATCCGGATGGCCGTCATGGCGGTGATTTGGAAGGGATTATTCAAAATTTGGATTATTTTACCGATTTGGGAGTAACTGCCTTGTGGCTCAATCCGGTACTCGAGAATAATATGCCGGCATATAGCTATCATGGCTATGCGATCACAGATTTTTATGAAGTTGATCCCCGCCTGGGCGGAAATGAAAAATACCTTGAACTGATTGAAAAAGCGCGCGAAAAAGATTTGAAGATCATCCAGGATATGGTTTTTAATCATTACGGAAAAGGACATAAATGGACCGAAGATATGCCAATGAGCGATTGGGTAAATCAATGGCCCGAGTTTACGCGATCGAATTATCGTGGAGGCTCGCTTACTGATCCTTATGCTTCAGCCTTTGATCAGGATAAAATGCTGCGCGGTTGGTTTGATGTGAGCATGGCCGATCTGAATCAGCGCAATCCTTTTGTTGCTAATTATCTCATTCAGAATAGTATATGGTGGGTTGAATATGCTGATCTTGGGGGAATAAGAATGGACACTTATCCTTATTCTTTTAAAGAATTTATGCAGGAATGGATGCAACGGCTCAGGGCAGAATATCCGAATTTTTCGGTTGTTGGCGAAGTTTGGCTCAACTACGGTCCGATGGTGGCTTACTGGCATGAGCAAAAACACAATTTCGATGGTTTCAATTCACATCTGAATTATGTGATGGATTTCCCTTTAAAATATGCGATTGGTCGGGCTTTCAACGAATCGAACGGATGGAGTTCAGGCGTTGCAGCGCTTTACGAATCCCTGAGTATGGACTTTCAGTATGGCGATCCGAATACCATCGTAAATTTTCTTGATAATCATGATATGGATCGCATTGCTACAACTTTTGGGGAGGATATTGACAAGCAGAAGCTGGCCGCAACTTTCCTGTTAACGGTAAGAGGTGTGCCACAGCTTTATTACGGTAACGAACTTGGTACACCAGGAGTTGAACATGAAGGGCACGGGAAAATGCGCAACGATTTTCCTGGAGGCTGGGCTGGGGATAGCAGAAATGCTTTTACCGCTGAAGGCCGAACAACCGATGAAAACGAATTGTGGAACCATTTTAGGACTTTGCTGCATTTCAGAAAAGACAGTAAAGCACTTCAAAGTGGAAAAATGACGCATTATATTCCCGAAGATGGTGTTTATGTTTATTTTCGCTACAACGATGAGCAAAGCCTGATGATCATTCTGAATAATAATCCAGATGAAAAGACCATCAAAACTGAACGTTTTGCCGAAAACCTAAAAGGCTTTGAAACCGGAACAGATTTATTGCATCGTACCTGGTTCGAAAAGCTGGATAAAATTACCATCCCGGCGATGGATAGCCGAGTTATTGAACTGAAAACCAAATCTAATTAATGAATACAACTATGCGTTTAAAGCAGTTTATTTCTTATATTACGATTGCGTTATTTCTGACGATATTTTTCCCTCGTCAGATCACTGCGCAACTGGTTCGGGCAATACCAGCCCAGCCGGAAATAACGGATACTCTTTTGTTTATCTATGATGCCAATCAGGGAAACCAGGCTTTAAAGGATTATAGCGGAGCTGTTTATTTCCATGCAGGATTGATCACAGACAGAAGTAATGACGGCAGTGATTGGAAGTTTGTAGTTGGCGAATGGGGCCAGCCCGACGAACGGGTTAAAATGATTCCGATGGGAGCAGGGCTTTACAGGGCCAGCCTACCCTTGCAATCGTTTTTCGGGGTGGAAGAAGACCTCATAGTAAAGCAACTTGCGTTTGTATTTCGCAATGCAGATGGAAGTCTGGTTGGGAAAACAGCAGACGAAGCTGATTTTTTCATCAATTTTAAAGGATATCAGCCTGAAGAAAAAATTCTTGTTGCCAAGCAGGGTGTCAAAGGAAAATATTTGGGCCAGCGTGTTGAGGGTAGCACCTTATTTGTGTCTACCGATTTAGGTGAATATACTTTCAGGGCATTTGCCGATAGCATCCTTGAAGTTGGTTTTCATCCGGGCGGATTTCAGGATTTTGATAGTTCACATGCCGTTATTCTTGAGCCGGGAAAGGTAGACGTGTTGCTTACCGAAACTCCCAATGCCTTGATGTTTGACTTGCCTGGAATGCAGGTGTTTATTCAAAAGAAAAATCTTGAAATCAGCTATTTAAGTAATGGAAGAACGCTCTTGAAGGAAGAAAAGGGCTTTTATTCGACTGCTCAGGAAGTTGGATTTCGTTTTGAGGCGCAGCAGGGAGAGCGATTTTATGGCAGTGGCGGACGTGCACATGGCATGGATTTGCGCGGAAAAAAACTTGGACTATATAATCGCGCTAAATATGGTTATGAACTGGGCGCCACAGATTTGAATTATATGATTCCTTTGATGGTTTCGAATCATGACTATTTGATTCTTTTCGACAATCCTCAGAAAGCTCAGCTTGATGTAGATAGTAATCGCGATGGTATCGTGGAATTTTCTGCCATTGGCGGGCCGCAACGTTTTTATCTTGTTCACAGCCAGTCCTATGCCGGATTAATGAAACAGTACGGCCAGCTTACCGGAAAGCAGGAATTGCCCCCCAGATGGGTTTTTGGCAATCTCCAGTCGCGTATGGCTTATCGCACACAGGCCGAAACTGATTCAATCGTAAATCTGATGATTGATCAGGATTTCCCTCTTG
>JAGYNM010000172.1 GCA_018399335.1 Bacteroidales bacterium
TCCATTTTGGCACCTATGCTGGAATCTTCCTTGTTTTGAAGGTGATCGGCCACGCTGGGTGGCGTTTCCTGGCTGAAAAGTTCCAGTGGAGTGGGTTTGGGTTGTGCTGCTTCAACAACAGTTTGCTGTGGTGTTTGCGGTTTCTCGACCGGTTTTTCTTCCTCAGTCATTGCGTTTGGCTCAGACGTTTCTGTTTTTATCGGGTCTGGTTGTGGCTTTTCGTCTGGTGTAGCTACAAAAGCTACTTCCGGTTTCAAAGGCTCTGTTTTCTCTTCCTGATGCACTAATGGTTCAGGCTGTTCTTGCTGAGGCTTAATCGGTTCGGGAGCAGGATCTTCTTTTTTTACTAACACCTTCGGCTCAGGATTCTTTTGAGTGGCTTCGGCGGGAAGTGGCTGTTGAACGGGAACAGCTTTCTGCTCATTCTCATCGGCCATGATAAAAAGCCATTCATAAAGTTCCTGTGTTTGTCTGATCAGCAGATCGCGATCGAGGCGATGCAGTGGGCGCTGTGCTTGTTGAAGCTGTTCTGTTTGATGCAGCATCTGCCTGAGCAGTTGATGGATAGCATTAATTTGTTTGTGATGTGAGTGAAGCATCTGTTTATTCATGGGATAAATTGATATTTTTGCAGAATTAAAGGCCTAAAATTACAAAGAACCCAACAAAGGCGGCATGTTTCTCGAAAAAGATACCAACAGCAAAACACGCAGCGGATGGATTGAAGTGATCTGCGGCTCCATGTTTTCGGGCAAAACGGAAGAATTGATCCGCAGACTGAACCGCGCACGCATTGCCAAACAACGTGTTGAAATTTTTAAACCGCATATTGACAAACGCTATAGCGAGGAAGATGTTGTATCGCACGACAGCAAGGCCATACAGTCCATTCCTGTCGAAAGCGCCTCACAAATCCTGTTTTATGCCAATGATATGGAAGTGATCGGCATCGACGAGGCCCAGTTTTTTGATGATGAACTGGCATCCGTTTGCGATCAGCTGGCTAATAGCGGTGTTCGGGTGATTATTGCCGGACTGGATATGGATTTTCAGGGTAAGCCTTTTGGGCCGCTGCCCGCTCTGATGGCCACTGCCGAATATGTTACCAAAGTACATGCCATCTGCATGCGCTGTGGCAACCTGGCTAATTATTCGCACCGCACCATTGCCAACGAAAAACTGGTGATGCTGGGCGAAACAGAAAGCTACGAGCCGCTTTGCCGAAAATGTTTTAATGAAGCCCGAAAACAAAAAGGCTGAGCAGCAGCATGCTTTTTGTATTTTTGCAGCCTTTAGCAAATGATTAATCTTAAAGTTTAAATACCATGAAACATCTTTTTGTTGTTTTTGCCCTGCTTTTTGCAATGAGCCTGAATGCTCAGAAACCCGAAACACTGGTGCTGATCAAAACACCTATGGGTGATATTACTGCCAAGCTTTATAACGATACGCCAAAGCATCGCGACAATTTCATAAAGCTCGTGAATGAAGGCTGGTACGAAGGCTCACCTTTTCATCGGGTGATCAGTAATTTTATGATACAGGGAGGCGGAAATGCTAACGGACAACAAGATCCCGGTTATACCATTGATGCAGAGATTTTGCCGCAGTATTTTCACAAAAAAGGCGCACTGGCTGCTGCACGTATGGGCGATAATGTGAATCCACAGCGCAAATCGAGCGGATCGCAATTTTATATCGTGCAGGGACAAAAATATGATGCCAATAACCTCGCCATGATGAGTTCGCGCAGCGGTGTGAGCTATTCCGACGAACAGAAGAAAGCATACAGCACCCTGGGTGGCACACCTCATTTGGATGGTGCCTATACCGTGTTTGGTGAGGTGGTGAGCGGCTTTGAGGTGATCGACAAGATTGCTGCCGTGCAAACCGGACGAATGGACAGGCCGGTTGAAGAAGTGACAATGAGCATCGAAATTTTGGAATAAGTATTTTATGAAGACAAAAATCAATCAGCTGCTGCAGGAAGTTGACGCTTTTGTGATTGAAAGCAAGGAAAGTCTGGAACAATTTCGCTTACATTTTTTAAGTAAGAAAGGTGTGATTCCAGCCCTTTTCAACGATTTTAAGCAAGTGGCTCCCGAAGAACGCAAAAGCATGGGCATGTTGCTCAATGAGTTGAAGAATCATGCGCAGGAAAAGCTAAAAGCGGCACAGGAAGCTCTTGACACACCTGATGGCAAACATTCCAAAGGGATTGATATCACGTTGCCGGCAGGACGTTTCAAAGGAGGTCGTCATCCGATCAGTATTGTACGTCGCGATATCAACAGCATCTTCGAAAGGCTGGGATATGTGATCAGCGAAGGACCTGAGATTGAGGATGATTTCCATAATTTTTCGGCACTCAACTTCCCTCCTGAGCATCCGGCTCGTGATATGCAGGATACCTTTTTTATCCATAAAGATCCTGATGTAGCGCTTCGTACGCACACCAGCAGCGTGCAGGTGCGTGTGATGGAGCAGGGAAAACTACCGGTGCGTATCATTGCTCCGGGAAGGGTGTTTCGCAACGAAGCCATTTCGGCCAGAGCACACTGTATCTTCCATCAGATCGAAGGATTGTATGTGGATAAGGATGTCTCCTTTGCCGATCTGAAGCAGACTTTATTCTACTTTGCACAGGAGTTTTTTGGCCCGGAGACCAAAATCAGATTCAGGCCGTCCTATTTTCCTTTTACCGAAACTTCGGCCGAGATGGATGTTTCCTGTAATATCTGTGGAGGCGAAGGCTGTAATATTTGTAAATACAGCGGCTGGGTAGAGATTTTGGGTTGTGGTATGGTAGATCCCAATGTGTTGGAAGCCTGCGGAATAGACAGCAATACCTACACCGGTTTTGCTTTTGGGATGGGCATCGAACGTATCACCATGATGAAATACCAGATCAACGATTTGCGCTTGTTTTTTGAGAATGATATGCGCTTTTTGGAGCAGTTTGAAAGTTTGTAGGTTTAC
>JAGYNM010000173.1 GCA_018399335.1 Bacteroidales bacterium
ACACTCCAATCAATTACATTACCATGCGTAATACTGCGATTGGGTATTGGCAAAAAGACAGTGGTCAGTTTAATGAAGACCATGAAACAGCTTATGCGCATGGAGCAGCTATGATGGTGCCAATGGAAGTAGTAAAAAAAGTTGGCCTGATGTCGTACATTTTTTTTCTTTATTACGAAGAAGCCGACTGGTGTGCCAGAATCAAAGCTGCAGGATACCAAATATGGTTTGTACATAACAGCCATGTCCTTCACAAAGAATCAGTGAGTACCGGGCGTCTCAGTGCCTTGAAAATTTATTATCAAAATAGAAATCGCATTGTATTCATGCGACGTAATGTTCACGGGAAAGACTTTTACCTGGGCATCCTTTATCAACTGCTTGTTGCTATTCCAAAAAATGCATTTAAGTTTTTATTAAAAGGAAAAATTAAACTTTTCTACGCTTATTATCAAGCTATTGGATGGAATTTAAAACATTTATTTGACCCTGAAATTCACGAAAACCCACAATTATGAGCTTACTCTACGACATTGGAATTGTAATACAATGGGTTTTGTTGCTTTATCTCGGAGGCTCAGCCCTTTATTTATTCTGGTTTGCGTTTTTGTCTATTTTTCCATTAAAAAACCTTCCTCCAGTTGATTTCAAAAAAAGAAGGTTCGCTGTGCTGATCCCCAGCTATATGGAAGATGAAGTAATTTTTGAGGTCGCCGAACAGGCACTGCAACAAAATTATCCCAAAGATTTATACGATGTCGTTGTTATTGCTGATAAGTTTAAGGCCGAAACGATACAAAAACTTAAACAGTATCCTATCATACTGTTCAACGAAAACTTCAGTATGAGCACCAAAACCAGAGCGCTCAATCATGCACTTCGTTTATTGCCCGATAATCATTATGATGTTGCAGTTGTGTTGGATGCTGATAATCTGATGGAGAAAGACTTTCTTGCAAAACTAAATAACGCATTTTCCTATCCCTATCAAGCTATTCAGTGTCATCGTGTTGCAAAAAATCTTAATACAAATTTTGCCATTTTAGATGCGGTAAGCGAAGAAATCAACAACAATATTTTCAGAAAAGGCCACCGCAAAATTGGATTATCCAGTGCACTTATTGGCTCGGCAATGGCCTTTCGTTACGACTTTTTCAAAAATTTGATGGAGGATGTGGAAGTCGTTGGAGGTTTTGACAAAGAATTGGAGCTTAGATTGTTATACAACAACCATATTATTCATTATTTGGATGACGCCTTTGTATTGGACGAAAAAGTTCAAAACGTAAAAGTGTTTTCACGACAACGCAGAAGATGGCTGTCAGCACAGTTTCATTATTTTGGCAAGCACTTTCTTCCTGCCATAAAAGCGCTGATTTTGGATGGTAATATCGACTACTTCAACAAAGCCTTTCAATACATTCAACTTCCGCGAATCCTCTTGTTGGGTTTATTGTTATTAATCAGTTTCATTTCCCTTTTTATCAATCCGCTTTCACTTATAATAGGCTGGTTAACAGCATCTTTTTTTATAATCTCAGCTTTGCTTTTCGCCACGCCTTTAAGATTTTATAATTTCAGAACTTTAAAGGCATTGCTCGCTTTGCCAATGGGTTTTGCTTTTATGTTTTTGTCCTTGCTCAGCATTCGGGGAGCCAATAAACAGTTTATTCACACTAAACATACCTATAATGCCTTTCAAATCAAAAAGAAAGATCGTTAATTTGTATTCAGCTAAAACCAACACAATATGAAAATAGCAATTGAAGGTCAGCGTTTGTTTCGGGTAAAAAAACACGGGATGGATATGGTTGCACTTGAGTTAATTAAAAACCTGCAACTCATTGATAAAGAGAATACCTATTACGTATTTGTAAAACCGGATGAGGATAGCAGTTGCATTCCTGAAGCAGATAACTTTAAAATTATCCCGCTCGAAGGTGGAGCATATCCCATTTGGGAACAAAAAACATTGCCCAATGCAGTGAAGCAGTATGGTTGCGATTTATTGCATTGCACCAGTAATACAGCACCTTTAAAATCAACTGTTCCGCTGATAATTACGCTTCATGACATCATCTACCTCGAGAGTATTAGTTTGTTCAAAAAAGGCGGAACCTGGTATCAGAAATTCGGGAATATGTATCGTCGGTTTGTAGTGCCAAGGGTAGTAAAAAGCAGTGAAAAAATCATCACGGTATCAAATTTCGAGAAAAACAGAATTAAGGAATTTTTTGGATTTCCGGAATCTGATAATCGCTTAGTAGCTGTATATAATGGTGTTAGCGAGCACTTTAAACCGGTTACTGATCAACAGGAACTTGAACGTGTTAAAGTGAAATATCAGCTTCCTGATCAGTTTCTTTTTTTCCTCGGAAATACTGATCCCAAAAAGAATACTAAAGGAGTGTTGAAAGCTTTTTCTGATTTTCTCAAAAAAACAAGCAAACCCATCAAACTGGTGATGCTGGATTATGATAAGGAAGCACTGGATAATTTGCTCAGCGAAATTGGTGATAAAAAGCTTATCGATCATATTCATCTAACAGGTTATGTTGTAAACACTGATTTGCCAGCTATTTATAGTCAGTGTAAATTATTTTTATATCCATCGCTGCGCGAAAGCTTTGGAATTCCAATGCTGGAGGCGATGCGCTGTGGTGTTGCTGTAATTACATCCAATACATCCAGCATGCCTGAAGTTGCTGCCGACGCAGCCTATTTTGTAGATCCTTATAAGCCTGAACAAATTACACAGGGAATAGAAACTTTATTAAGTGATGACACATTGCGTAATAACCTTATTAAGAAAGGCTTCGAAAGGTCAGTAAGTTTTTCATGGAAATCAATGGCCGAAGAGGTATTGAGTCTTTACGAACAAATTCTCAAAAAGAATTAACCAAAAAAACCAGGATTATGATT
>JAGYNM010000174.1 GCA_018399335.1 Bacteroidales bacterium
CATCTACACCAGCCATATCCACAAACCCTACACTTTTGGCGAACTGACTTATCTCATTACTGATGATAGTTTGAAAAAAGCGATACTTTCCGAAAAGGATAAAAGCCTGATAGCGCCAGGCAACGACTATACACTTGATGTTTTGCGCAGTGAAAGCGACCGTATTGATGCCATACTTAAAAACAGCGGCTACTTCTATTTCAATTCGGATTATCTGCTTTTCAAAGCTGATACTTCTTCGTCAGATCGTGTTGTCCCGCTTCTGCTAACATTAAAAGACAGTGTTCCAAATGAAGTTTTGAAAGTGTACCACATCAACGATGTTTTTATTGATCAGGACTATACTTTATCCCGCGAAAATTCAATCAATAAAACTGACACCCTGCATTACCGGAATTATGTATTTCGCGGCACAAAAGCAAATCAGGATATCAGGCCGCCGGTAATCTTAAAATCTGTTTATCTCCGCAAAGCTGAGGTCTATTCACGTAAAAACCATGAAATTACCCTTAACCGTTTGATGTCGATGGGCAATTTCAAATTTGTTCAGGTGAAATTTGCTGACATCGATACCACAGCTGGAGCTTTGTTGGATGTTGAACTCTTAATGACCACCATGCCCCGCAGAACTTTCAGGGCAGAAATGGAACTTGTATCCAAATCGAACAAATTTATGGGGCCCAGGATAAACCTGAGTTTGCTCAACAGAAATACTTTCGGTGGTGGAGAATTGTTAAACCTGAGTTTGGGAGGATCATACGAAGTGCAACTGAGTGGTAAAACTGAAAATTTGTACTCTTTCTCTTTCAATCCACAGCTTGAATTGACTTTTCCACAGCTGATTGTGCCTTTCAATATTGCCTTTCAAAACAGCTATTTTGTCCCAACAACCCAGCTCTCACTTTCCTACAACTACCTGAAAAGGGTAAGCTATTTCGACATGCAGACTTTTCAATTCAGCTTTGGCTACCGGTGGAAAGAAAATATCAGGAAGCAACATGATTTTAGTCCGGTTGATTTGAGTTTTACAGTGCTTTCAAACGAGTCCGATACTTTCAAAGCCTTGCTCGAAGACAATCCCTTCCTGAAAAGAAGTTATGAAGAACAGTTTATTGCCGGGCTTAATTATTCCTTTACTTACAATGAGCAGCTTATCCCCTTTAAAAGACTGCAATTCTTTTTTCAGGGCACAGCAGAAACAGCCGGAAATGCCTTTTCGCTGGCAAAGATAATCGGTGGCGAAAAACCCACATCCGATGATCCGGCTACCATCTTGGGTTCTATATATGCTCAATTTGCCCGGCTGAGTCTGGATTTTCGTACTTATTATGCGCTGAATGCCAACAACAAACTGGCCCTGCGCTTTTTTACAGGCCTCGGAAAACCTTACGGAAATTCTTCCGTTTTGCCCTATTCCAGGCAGTTTTTTAGCGGCGGCGCCAATAGCCTGCGTGCTTTTCAGATCAATTCTGTTGGACCCGGCACGTATTTTCAGGATGGAAGCACTGGCAGTTTCCTTCAATTGGGAGGCGATATCAAACTCGAAATCAATGCAGAATATCGTTTTACGATTTACCGCTTTTTCAAAGGCGCCCTTTTTGCCGATGCCGGAAATGTATGGCTGCACCAATCAAGCCCTGTAAGCGTTGGAAGTCCGTTTAAGTTTTCGAAGTTTATGAGTGAAATCGCTGTAGGTGCCGGAGTAGGTATTCGTTTTGATATATCCTTTTTTCTCCTGAGGTTCGACCTCGCCTTTCCGCTGAGGAAACCCTGGCTCGAAGAGCATAATCGTTGGGTTACCAAACAAATAGCTTTTGGCAGTTCAGCATGGCGCCGTGATAACCTGATCCTAAACGTAGCCATCGGATATCCTTTTTAGCTGTGAATTATGTAAGCTTTATCAGGATTTATGTAAAATTTATTTCCCCGGATGTTCTCATCTTATCCGGGATTTTAATCACTTAAAAAATTACACGATGAAAAAATCTATTTTCTATTTTGTCTTAGTTGTATTGTCAGCTGGAATGCTGTTTCCGGCTTGCGTTTCGAACAAAAAATTTATGGCCTCCCAGGCTCAAGTTAGCTTGCTTCAGAAGGAAAATGCAGTAAAGCTCAGCCAATTAAATGAAAGCGAACGGCAAGAGCAACAATTGAAACAAGAAAAGGCAGCTTTGCAAAAAGAATCAGCCTCCATCCAGGAAGACCTGAATTTGCTTTCATCAGAATCAGAAATGACTATCAGGGATCAGGCCGCCCGACTAAAGGACCTGATGGACGTGATTCAATCTCAAAATGATAGAACTACCAGTCTGAAGAATTCCATTTCCAGGGCACTTTTAAATTACAAAACCGACGAACTAAATGTTTATCAGAAAGATGGAAAGGTGTATGTTTCGTTGTCAGAAAAACTACTGTTTAATTCAGGTAGCGATGTGGTGGATCCAAAGGGTAAGGAAGCCCTCAAATCGTTGGCTACCGTATTAAATTCCTCTGAAGATTTCTCTGTTTCCATTGAAGGTCATACCGACGATGTGCCCATCAAAACACAGCGATTCAAGGACAACTGGGACTTGAGCACTGCAAGAGCCACCTCCATTGTAAGGATACTTACCAAAGAATATGGTTTTGATGCAACGCGTATCACCGCTTCCGGAAAAGGCGAGTTTCATCCGATAAACCTCAACGATTCAGCTGAAGGACGATCAGGAAACCGCCGTACAGAGATTGTGCTTTCGCCTGATTTGCAGGAGATTTATGAGTTGTTGTATCAGTAATGGAAATTTAATCTTTCTAAAGCCTTTATTTTTCGCTTAGCGTCGCCTTATTGCCCCCCAAACCTATAAATGGGGGCTTTAAGATCTTACTTAACCAACCAATTAAGGTTTTTTTGTTTCCCAAAATCAAAACCCTCACT
>JAGYNM010000175.1 GCA_018399335.1 Bacteroidales bacterium
CGAAATACACCTTTCTTTTTCCAGTAAACAATTAGCAGGTAACCAAAAAGCATACCGCCAAGATGCGCAAAATGCGCAATATTGCTTCCCGGCCTGTTCATCACACCTTCGAAAAGTTCGAAAGCACCATAAATTATTACGAAGTATTTGGCTTTGATTGGAATGGCAAAATATAAGTAAATAATTGAATTCGGAAACATCATTCCAAAGGCCAGCAAAATACCAAACACAGCACCTGAAGCACCAACAACTACATTCTGATTGAGGTAAAACTCTTTGTAATCAGCCATAAAGCTTAAAGTAGTTTGCATAGCCTGAGCATTCTCCGGGTTTGCCGATAACACTTTTAAACTTTGTTCAAAACTTTGAAATTGCTGCCAGATTGTGCCAGAAAACTCATTCAACCTAAAAGTATGTTCTGAAGTAAACTGCCCTAACACAGCCAGATCTCTCGTTTGCAGAAAAAGGTCTATTTCATTGACAACAGGCAATATCTGAAAACTGATCCAAATGAGATACACCATGCCTGCGCCGATTCCCGTTACCATATAATAGATCAGAAAACGCTGTGGCCCCCAAACATTTTCGAGGGTGTTGCCAAACATCCAAAGTGCAAACATATTGAACAATATGTGCGCAAAACCACCATGCATAAACATGTAAGTAACAAACTGATACGGTTGAAAATCGGAAGCTGTTATAAAATGAAGACCTAAAATTTCGGTAAGATCAATATTAAATACATCTCCAAAACTAATCGTAGCCAGAAAAAACAAACCATTGATAATCAGTAAGTTTTTTACTACTGTTGGTAAAACTTTGAACCCTGAAGGTTGAAATTGAGCCATAGTGATTATTTGAAAAGTTGTTGCAGTTGATCCAGCGGCAAAGTAACAATAATTTTACGCCCATCCGGACTTACTTCCGGAACCTGACAAGCAAATAATTGATCGATTAGCGCAGACATCTCTTGTTCATTTAATACTTGTCCGTATTTAACAGCAGTTTGAGCTGACATAGTACGTGCAAGATTTAATTTTTTCTGTAATTGCAAATCAACAGCATTTCTTTTGTATTGTTCAAGCATTTGTTCAATTAATTCTTGTATATCTTTGTCTTTCAATCCATCGGGAGTTCCGTTAATGACAAAGGTATTACTACTTACAGGATTGATTTGATATCCGAGAATTGCTAAATCCTGAATGATTTCCGTTAGGATTGCGGCATCATCGCTGTTCAGCCTGATTTGTTGCGGAAAGAGTTCCTGCTGTGAGCCTTGTTGGCCGCGTTCGAGCTGTTTTAGAAATTTTTCATATAAAATACGCCAATGAGCCAAATGCTGATCAATCACCATCAACCCACTTCGAATGGCAGTAACAATAAAGCGCTGTCGCAGTTGAAGCAAACGTGTATTGCCTTGTAAATCAGTTAAATCAGATTGCTTTTCAATTGTTGTTTGTCCTTCTGCATCAGTTTCATTTTTCGGGTTGAGCTGGTCTTCGTCACTGTAAAGTACACGCCAATTACCGGGAGATTTTCCTGCCGAACTTGATTTGAATCTAAAATCCTGTGAATCAGATTGATGAAATGGATTGAAACTTTTGTCAATTTCAATTGATGGAGGAGTTATCGGGCGGTTTGCACGGCTTATTTCACCAAAATCAATTGGAACATCTGTCGGTTCATCAAAGTCGATCATCGGAGCGAGATTGTGTTGCCCGATGGTTTTCTTTACTGCTGCATGTAAAATAGCATATATCAATTTGGTATCCTGGAAGTTAACTTCAGTTTTTGTAGGATGAATATTGATGTCAATTTCAGCAGGATCAATTTGAATATTCAGGAAATAGGTCGGAAAACTGTCTTTTGGCAGCAATTCCTGGAAGGCATTTTCAATAGCATGGTGTAAATAGGGATGACGAATAAAACGGTTATTGACAAAAAAATACTGTTCGCCACGTGTTTTTTTCGCAAAAACAGCTTTACCTATAAACCCTTGAATGCTAACAGTATCTGCCTCTTGCGATACGGGTAAAAGCCTTTCGTTGTAAGCATTTCCAAAAAGGCCAACAATGCGTTGTTTCAGATTACCGGCATTAAGATGAAAAATTTGTTTATCGTTGCTAATCAGGCTAAAAGCTACTCCGGGATGCATCAGACTAATACGGTGGAATTCTTCAACGATATGACGCATTTCGGCGGGGTTGGATTTTAAAAAATTCCTGCGTGCCGGCACATTAAAAAAGAGATTTTTTACAGCAATCTGTGTACCACTGTTCATGGCCACAGCTGACTGATTTTTAACTACAGATCCTTCAATATTTATTTGTGTACCAAGCTCATCATCAGAGCGTTTAGTTTTTATTTCAACTTGGGCGATTGCGGCAATACTTGCCAAAGCTTCTCCTCGAAAACCCATGGTTCTAATGGCGAATAAATCATCAGCTTTCTGTATTTTTGAGGTGGCATGCCGCTCAAAACTCATGCGCGCATCCGTTTCCGACATCCCACAGCCATTATCTATAACCTGAATAAGTGTTTTACCGGCCTCTTTTACAATTAAATCAATCTGAGTTGCCCCTGAATCAAGGGCATTTTCGAGCAGTTCCTTAACGGCAGATGCTGGTCGTTGAATTACTTCACCTGCAGCGATTTGATTGGCAACTGAATCGGGTAAAAGTTTGATGATATCTGTCAGCATTCGACCTGTTTAGATAGTCAACCCGAAAGCTCGGATAAGGTTGTCAATAAAATCGGTAAAAAAAATCACATAAATCCCTAAAAGGACTACAGAGCCATAGATAATAAAACTTGTACGTTTGTATTTATCCTCGAAATTGGCAGGATTTTGATTTCGCCATCTTGCTGACATCCGCATTCTCCTGGTTTCCTGCTCTGTAAGCTCAGC
>JAGYNM010000176.1 GCA_018399335.1 Bacteroidales bacterium
TTCTTCAATGGCCAATGGAAGCTTTTCCGAGAGGCGTTTAAACAACTGATCCAGGCGGTATTCGTCAGGCTGCTGATAGGCAATGCGGCTTGCGTTGCAGGTTTTGGCTAGATATTTCAGGTTTTGAATGAAATCGTGTCTGTTTTCCGGATCATTCAGTTTCAAATACTTCACCTGATGGCCTTTAGCTTCAATTTCACGAGCAAATTCGCGCATAGCACCCAAAAAAGCCAGTTGTTTTTGCAGATGATGAGGCGCATAAGTGAGTTCAGGATCAATTTCCATCATCACATAGGTAACAGCAGCATCAATTTGTTGGAACCATGGATGTTGGGTATTGAGCTGGTCGCCCAAAATCAAACGAAGGGTTTTTTCGGCCATAAAGTGATTACTCCCTGATTATTTTTTCCTGGAGACCGTATAATCAACCAAATGTTTCAAGGCCTCAAGAGCCTCACTGTCGGGCAATCCGTTGAGCTGCTCCAGCGCCAGATTCACATAATGCTGCATCTGTTGTTCGGCATAGGCAATGCCTCCTGCTTCCTGCACTTTTTGTATCAGGCCGGCCACCTTTTCGGGATTATTGCCATGGCGTTTTACTGTGTGAATGATACGACGTTTCTCGATAAGACCCGACTGATTCAACAAATAAATTAGCGGCAAGGTCATCTTCCGCTCTTTGATATCGATGCCGCTGGGCTTGCCGGTCTGACTGTTGAGCTGATAGTCGAAAATATCATCTTTGATCTGGAAAGCAATCCCAACATTAATTCCAAATTGCCTCATCCTGTCGATGGCGGCTTTATCGGCACCGGCCGAGGCTGCACCCACAGCACAGCAGGAAGCAATAAGCGAAGCTGTTTTTTTGGTGATAATATCAAAATAAACAGGCTCTTCAATATCCATCCTGCGCGCCTTCTCAATCTGAAGCAACTCGCCTTCGCTCATAGCTTTCACAGCTTCTGAAACAATTTTGAGCAATTCGAAATCGCCATTATCCAGGGCCAGCAACATGCCGCGCGAAAGCAGAAAATCGCCAACCAGCACCGAAATTTTGTTTTTCCACAAGGCATTGATCGAGAAAAATCCCCGGCGTTCGTTGGAGTCGTCCACCACATCATCATGCACCAGTGTGGCAGTATGCAAAAGTTCGATAAGCGTTGCAGCACGATAACTTGAATCGTTGATGCCTCCGTTGATTGTGGCCGAAAGCAACACAAACATCGGCCGCATCTGCTTGCCTTTGGTTTTTACGATGTATCGGGTAATTTTGTCGAGCAGGCCAATACGCGAACGCATACTTTCCTTAAAAAACTGTTCAAAATGATCCAGTTCCCTGCTTATCGGTTTTTTGATCTGATCCAAATTCGACATGCTTTTGCGCTTCTGTAGGTTAACAAACGACCTGATGGCAAATGTAGAACAATTTAACGGAAAGCATGTTCGGAAGTTTTTCGGAATTCGTTGCTATTCCTGTTAATTTTTTCACAATAATTTGCTTTCGGCCCTGTCCTTTCTCAATTTTTGTCGTAATTTTGTCCTCCGAAAGGGATTAAATGCTTGTAAATCCGATACAAAGCAAAAGTGCACTATTTCGGACAGCCTTAATCTCATTATTAATTAACACAAACTATTATGGAGAAGCAGGGAAAAAAGCTGTTTGCTGATTTTCAGCCGGTTTCTACGCAACAATGGGAAGAGCAATTGTTGAAGGATCTCAAAGGAGCCGACTATGCTAAAAAACTGATCTGGAAAACCAACGAAGGTTTCGATGTGAAGCCTTACTATCGCTCTGAAGATATCAAATCCATCGCCTGGCTTAAATCATTACCCGATGTGTTTCCTTTCGTTAGAGGAAACCAAACAAAGGGCAACGACTGGCTGGTGCGTCAGGATTTGAAGGTTGACAACATCAAAGCCACCAACGAAAAAGCTTTGGATATCCTGATGAAAGGCGTTGATTCGCTGGGATTCGAACTGGGGTGCCACAAAAGCTATACAACGGAAGAAATTGAGCTGCTGCTCAAAAACATCAGGGCTGATATTGCAGAACTCAATTTTTTCAGCACACCCATGCATCTTGAACTGGTTGAGATTCTTGAAGCACTGGTAAAAAAATACAATCGCCCGCTCGAAGCCGTAAAAGCATCTGTTAACTTCGACCCACTCGCACGGCTGATGCGCAGAGGCATCTGGTACAAAAATGAAGAAGCTGATTTTGAAACCGCTTTCCAACTGGTTAAAGCTGCTAAAAATTTGCCCCAATTGCGTGTAATTGGCGCCAACGGACATATCTTTACCAATGCCGGCGCTACCATTGTTCAGGAGCTGGCATTCACCCTTGCTCTTGCTGCCGAATACCTGACACACCTAACCGACAAAGGTTTGTTCATTGGAGAAGTAAGCCCACGCATCAAGTTTAACCTGGCTGTTGGGTCCAACTATTTTATGGAGATTGCCAAACTTAGAGCTTACCGCTTGCTTTGGGCCAATATCACCAATGCCTACGGATTGAATGATGCCAATAACGGCAAGATGAAAATGCACCTGACCAATGCCACCTACAACCTGAGTGTGTACGATCCTTATGTAAACATGCTGCGCACTACCACCAGCAGTATGTCGGCCATTTTAGGCGGAGCCGATTCGCTTACCGTACAGCCTTTTGATGTACCATTCGAAACGCCTACAGCCTTTGCCGAACGTATTGCCCGCAATCAGCAGCTGATCATCAAAGAAGAATCCTATTTTGATAAAGTGGCCGATCCTGCTGCCGGCTCCTATTATGTGGAATCGCTAACCGATTCGCTGATTAAAGCGGCCTGGGAATTATTCTTGGAAATACAGGAAAAAGGAGGATATCTGCCTGCCGTAAAAGCAGGCTTTATCCAGCAACAAATCAAAG
>JAGYNM010000177.1 GCA_018399335.1 Bacteroidales bacterium
CATTTTCTCCGGTAATGCAGTATCATTCGGAATTCAACAACCGTCAACAGGCAAAACTCAATGGCGTACTTCCTGATTTTTTTGAAGTGTTCAACCTGAGCCTTACATCCGGAAATATTTTTACCGAAGATCAGCTGGAAAGTGGTAGTCCGGTCTGTATTATCGGGCCAGCAATCAAAACCCGCTTTTTCGCACTGGAAGATCCCATCGGAAAACAAATAAAATGCGGCAATATCTGGCTCAAAGTGATTGGCGTACTCGAAAGTCGTCCCGGAGCAGTACAAACCAATCAGGATCTGGGTGTTAGCGATTTCAATAATAATATTTACGCCCCTATCCAAACGGTTCTTTTACGTTTTAAAGATCGTGCCCGTATCAACGAAGGTTCACTCAATTCCGGAGGCAGCCAAACAGTAGTTTTTACAGGCAACAGCATGATGTCGTTTTCGAGTAGTTCGAGTGGCGAAGATGATGCCAACTACCACCAACTGGATCGTATCGTTGTGCAGGTTGACGATAGTGAAACCCTCACAGCTACAACAGATATCCTCACGAAAATGCTCAACCGGAGACATTTAGGCGTGGAAGATTTTCAAATTACCGTTCCTGAACTATTACTCAAACAGGAACAGCGAACGAAAGACATCTTCAATATCGTTTTGGGTGCCATAGCAGGAATTTCTTTGCTGGTAGGTGGTATTGGGATTATGAATATCATGCTGGCCTCGGTAATGGAACGCATCCGCGAAATCGGGGTGCGTCGTTCGGTTGGTGCTACAAAACGCGATATCATTTTCCAGTTTCTTTCCGAAGCCACCCTGATCAGCATTAGCGGTGGTTTGTTTGGCATTTTGTTGGGTGTGATAATGGCCCGCACAATTATGGAAACTACTGATATTCTTACGATTGTATCTGCCTGGAGTATCGTAATTTCTTTTGGTGTAGCGGCTTCGGTGGGTATTGTGTTTGGCTATTTACCTGCCCGCAAAGCGGCACAACAAGATCCGGTGACCTCACTCAGACATGATTAACCATAAAAATCATCATCATGGAACATTCAAACAAACTTATCGAAATTTATGCCGGAAATAATATTCAGGCATTCGCACTCAAATATGAGTTGGAAGATGCAGGTATTGGGTGCATGATTCGTAATGATCAGGAAGCCGGAAATCTTTTGGGCATCGGCTCTATCCAGTTTTCTGTTCGGGTGCTTATCGAAGAAGATAATCTGGAAAAAGCCAAACCCATTGTAGATGCCTTTATTGAAAGAAATCCTGACTGATGAGTCAAAATCTATTTAAATTGAAGTTTAGAACAAAATAACCTGGAAGAATGAAAATCGACCTTCGTGAAGGAATTATTTTATCCTTGTTGTTGCTATTGTTGATCCCCGCAACCGCACAAAACATTCAAACAGAAGAGGATAATTACCTTACCTTATCCGAATCTATTCAGCTGGCTCAGGAACGCTCGCCCGATGCTTTGATAAATATACACCGTTTCAGGCGCAGTTATTGGGAATACCGCAGTTTTAGAGCGGGATATCTGCCTAATGTTACTTTAAGCGGTACTTTACCAAACTTTTCCCGTTCAATCGATGCCATCACACAACAAGACGGAAGCGAGAGCTATCGCGACAGGACCCTTTCACGTTATTCTGCAGATATCGCACTCACCCAACGCATTGGGCTCACTGGCGGCGAAGTGTTTTTGCAATCAGGGCTGCAACGTCTCGACAACTTTTATACCGATACTTCAACTACACAATTCCTTTCCACACCGATGAGTATTGGTTTCAGACAACCTATTTTCGGATATAATGCCTATAAATGGGATAAACAAATTGAACCAATGGTGTATGAAGAAGCCAAACGCCAGTACCTTGAGAGCCGCGAACAGGTTGCCATTACTGCTACAAATCATTTTTTTAACCTTTTGATGGCACAGGTTGAAAGAAGTATCGCACTTAAAAATCAGTCTAACTACGATACCCTTTTTAATATTGCCAAAGGACGTTATGTGCTTGGAAAAATTGCTGAAAACGAATTGCTGCAGCTCGAGCTTAACCTGCTTAAAGCCGATGCTGCCGTTGAGAATGCCGATCTGAACTACCAGAACATGCTGTTTAAATTCAAATCTTATTTGCGAATTACCGGCAGTCAGAAACTCGTGCTGATTCCACCAGCAGAAACCCCTCACTTCAATATTGATGTAAACGAAGCCGTGAACGAAGCTCATACCAACACTTCTTCAGGCCTGGCCTTCGAAAGGCGCATGATTGAAGCCGAAAGCCAGGTAAGCATGGCACGGCTTGATGGGCGTTTTGATGCTGAAATATTTGCCTCCTACGGCTTGACGCAAACTGCCGACAAACTGCCGGATGTGTATAAAAATCCTCTTGATGAGGAAAGGGTAAGCCTTGGTTTAACCATTCCAATTTTAGATTGGGGACAAGCGCGCGGGCGTATCCGGATGGCCGAATCCAATTACGATCTTGTGCAAACCAGCATCGAACAGGAACGTATTGATTTCGATCAGGACATCTACCTGAAAGTGATGCAGTTTGGGATGCAACAAAACCAGCTGATGATTGCTGCAAAATCAGATACCGTTGCGCAAAAACGTTTTGATGTAACTCAAAAACGCTATATGATCGGCAAGGTAAATGATGTGTTGGAACTCAATAATGCACAAATCGATAACGACAATGCCAAGGTCAGTTATTACAATGCCCTAAAAAATTACTGGAATAATTACTTTGAACTGCGCAAATCAACCCTCTTTGATTTCGAAAAGGGAGAGAAAATATATATTGATCCCGAGGAATTGATTGAAAAATAGAATTGGCCAAGAACCGTTTAAAACTGAATCATCAACCCAATTTGTTGTGG
>JAGYNM010000178.1 GCA_018399335.1 Bacteroidales bacterium
ATTCCTGAAGGTCAGCATACCTTGAAGTGGGTTTATTCAAAGGATGGTAGCGTAAGTAATGGCAATGATTGCGCCTGGATCGATTACATTACTTTTCCGGCCACAGCAACAATCATGGATATAAATGCTGTTGTCGCAACAAATTCAGATGTTCAAATTTATCCCAATCCCGGTTCAGGTGTTTTCTGGTTTGATAGCCCTGAGCCCAAGACATTTGAGGCAGTTAAACTGTATCAATTGGATGGTAAGTTGGTGTACAGTCGGGGCGAGTATCATGCCAAAGAAAAGCTTGATATCAGCTTCCTGAAAGAGGGCTTGTATGTAATTGAATTGCTGGATGGACAAACAACAATCAGAAAGAAGCTAATCATTCAATAGGGTTTGGATGAATTTTAATGATAGCGTTGGACTTTGCATTAGTTCACTTTTTCCTTTTTGAATAGATTTTCTAAAAAAGAAAAAACCCGGTTGAGGCCGGGTTTTTTCATTTACTCGAGTAGCCTATAGTCTTTCAGGCTAAATTTGAATTTATTATTTCACCACAATTTTAATAACTTCATTTGTGTTTTTAGTCTGAATTCTAATCAGATACAATCCTGGTTTTTCATTGCTTAAATCGAGCTGGTAATCTATGATACCGTTTAGCTGAATGGAAGAAGACAGCTTTCCGTTAAGCTGATAAACATCGATCCTTTGCATTTTTTCGTTGTTCAAAGTGCTGATATGCAAAGCATCAGAAGTTGGGTTGGGATAAGCTTCAATAATGCCAGAGCTGATGGTTTGTTCGTTGAGTTGCACAAAATCTTCATCGGCAAATTCAATAAGGTAAGTATGACAACGGTAATGTGGCTCGGTGTGAGAACTTCCATTGTAGCCGGTATTAAGCAAGTTTGTGTAATCAGCAAGCACATAATCAAAATTAACTATTTGGCCTGGCGTGAAATGATCATTCAAATCCCATTCCCAGGGCTGAACGTCCTGCCCGGGGCACCATCCAGAACGACTGTAAAGGTAAGTGCCACTTTGCGGGCTGCAGCTGTTTTGATCGCAATCGTCCTTCCAAAGGTGTTGGGCGAAAGTTTCTTCACCATCAATCCAGATATGGTGCGTGAACTCAGAAAACTCAGCAGCATTCAGCGTGTTGCCCTGTCCATGACCTGTCATCGTCATTCTGATTTTAGCGGCAACAGTTTCGGGTTGGATGAGGATTTCTTTCTCTGGAAAATCATAGGAAATATCCGGATCGCCATACACCCAATTGTCTTCATTCCAGAGTTTTGTCACCTTTGAAAAAGGATAGGCAGGACTGCCTTCAACCAATTGGAGCTGCACGCTTACAAGCCATCCCGAGGCGCCCCAAACCTGCACATAACTCACCCAGTCAACTTCATTGACCAACAAGGAGCGGAAATCTGTGATATCCCAGGTCCAACCACCACAAGCCACACCAAAAGGTGTGATGTAGCGCGCGATTTCGTAATTCTCACCATTTTTGTTGATCATCAGTTTTGCCGGTTGATCCCAGGGATCGCAACCGCCTGTAGGGCAGTCAAGATCAATATTTACATAAATTTCACTGTAGTTGTCCAAATTTTCGGGCATATAAACGGTGCGTGTGTGCGATTGTCCATAACCTCCGTAATTGTGGCGTTCCTGATCAAAAATCATATAATTTAACGATGGCGCTATGGTTTCCGTTAAGACGTCATTTTCCGTATTGTCATCACCTTCAAGAGATACTGTTCCAGTGATCGTGATCTCAGACAGGGCCGATAAATCAACGAAATCATTGAAGGTGTAAATATAGGTTTCGAAAGGTGGTATGCTTATATTAACTGTTTCTGTTATAATGGGTTCTTCATTAATTTGATAACTCAATTCAAAATCTGAAACGGCTTCGGTTGCGAAATTCTTTACTTCGATCCTGATTTTTTCTTCTGTCCCAAAGCCGCTGCCGATTACGGAAGGCGATGCTATGCCAATAACGCCCAAATCAGCTGTAACAGGCTGAAAACCATCTACCCATGAAGTGTCGTCCATATTTACCAATTGTCCGTCGTTTTCATTTCCTGAGGCATCACCTAAAATATTACCACTGCCCTCGTTCATGGGATAATAAGCCACGAGCCCTGATTCGGTGCCACTAAGCTCAATGCTCATATTGGCCTGAATTTCAGCTTCTGATCTTGCTACTTCCCATATCCGGATTTCATCCAGGCGGCCATTCCAGAATCGTCCGGGCCAGGTTGGATTATCTCCCAGATTCATCACCACACCTGTTCCGTGTGTCAGTTCGCCAATGGCATCTTCTGTTTGGATAAGCTGTCCGTTGATGTATAGCATTACCTGAGTGCCAGTATAAACGCCAGCAATATGATACCAGGCATTAGTGCCCAGCAGGGCAGGGGTTGAAACGGCTTTCCAGCCTTCATTTACTGAGACGGTAAACTCTACACGGCCATTTTCGCCAGCGGTGAAGCAATAGCCTTTATCAGGATTAGTGCCTTGTTTGCCAACAATTACGCCACCCCAGATATTGGAGTTCCACTCTGATGCATTGATCCAGGCTTCAATGGTCATGCCATTTGTAGGATTGAGTTCAGGGCTGTCGAGAATACCTACTTTATCATCGGTGCCGTCGAACTTTAGCGCAAAGTTTTGTGCCGAAACTGCAGAAATTACAGTTAAAAACAACATAATCAATAATGTTTTAGTGATTTTTTTCATAGTGGTAATGGTTTAGTGTTTGATAACTTTTTTTACAATTTTTCCTTTAGCTGTTTCAAAAACAATAATATAAATACCAGAATTAAAATCAGATAAATCAATATTTGCTTTCTGATTTATGCTTTGTACTGTGTGAA
>JAGYNM010000179.1 GCA_018399335.1 Bacteroidales bacterium
CTTGTTTCAAAACTATTTTGGGTAATAGTTTCCAACTCTAATTACATAGACGCATTTAAGCAGTTGATTTTTTATTCATCCTTACTGCGCAATATCTTTTTTAAACTTTTCCCATTCCTTGCGGAGGGCTTCATCTTTATTCATGCGCTGTCGCTTGCCCGGCTTGAGGGTGTTGAGCAGTCCGCTTTCGATGGTTTTCCAATACATATTGAAAAAGCCTTTGTACGGAACCCTCACTGTTTGCATCTGCACCTGACGAACGCCTTCGCCTTCGGCGGGATTTTCGCGCCGGAGGATCAAATTAGCAACAAGACTTAAAAATTTATTGGGATTGTTAGACCGCTTTTGTGTAACATCAACCACAAGATCGTGATAACGCATTTCGAACATTCCGGAAGCTGCATCCTGATTTCCCATGCCTTTGAAAATAACAGAATCAATAATGCCCGAACGAAAAGCAGCGCCGGCAGCCGTTTCACTAACAACGTTAACAGCACTGGCATTCATACTTCCCAATCGACCATAAAAATCAAAACTATTTTCGGATGTAAAATGCCATTCGATGTGATTTTCGAAATGTGCCTCGCCCAATAAAATGCCTTTGCTGTTTGCAACTAATGCTGGACGCTTAGCGCTCGATTGATCCCAGGATGCAAAACCAGTGATCAAAGTGAACAAACTATCAAAATTAACGCTGGGCGTATCTGGTTTTTCTCCCATCAGCTCGGTGTAAACTAAACTGGCATTTTGAAGGACAATACTATCGATACCAAAGTCTCCTTTGATGCTTTCAAGAGCTTGCTGAGGCATTTTTGGGCGACGCTCTTCGTCCATTGGCAGTCGTTTGTCGCGCATCAGGTGAATCTGTGGCTCTTCCAGAAGCAACTTACGCATATAAAAGCCGTCACCATTTAGCAAGTCGTCCAGATCAAGTCCGTAGGTTTGCAGACTTTTTAATCCGATTTCAAATACTTCATCCTGTTTTCTAAGACCCACTGCCTGAGCATGTAAACCCCGAATTGGATAAAGCTTTATGCCAGTCAGTTTCAATTCTTGATCTTGCTGCAGGATTTCGGATGTATTTACAAACAGTTTATAATAAGTACCCGGAAGCCGGAAGCTTAGCGAATCTATTTGCATTTGAGTAGCCAGTGAAATACCTAAATCCAGTTTGTGGCTGATACTGTCGAAATTCACATGAATACCTTCGAGTTTCAGGCTAACCGAAGGAACAAATATTTCATTATCCTTTTGATTTGGAGTTTGAATACTCAAAAACCCATCTTCGAGAATAAACCGACCCAAAACAATTTTTTTAAGTCCCTGTTTTTTTGTTGTGTCACTTTTCTTTGAGGCTTGGAATAACTTTTTATCCGGAAGTTCACCAACTTCCAGACGGGGTTGGTGCAGTAAAAGTTCTGTGGCAAAAAGTTCTTTTTTACTAATTAGTCGCTCTACATCTAATTGCTTCAGCTCCAGTCGGTTTATTATTAAACTCGCCTGAGGAATATCAGGTGAAACGGTATCGTTGGTTTCAACAGGAATCAGGCTCAACTTGCGTAAAATCAAATTTTGAGTAAGAAAATCAAGACCAACACTTCTGATTTTTAGCGTATAAAACGCACTGATTGGCGTTTTTTCAAATTGGTTATAAAGTTCCTTTTTTACCCTCCAGGCAGCATAGAAATAAATCCCCGCTCCTGTCGCAAAAATAAAGAGCAAGATGATAACTATCCATTTTGTAAACCTTCGCATGAGCAAAAAATTTAGGGTAAAAGTAAGCCTTCTACCCTAAATGATCAACTTTCTATTTTCTAAAAAAGTCTAAAACAACCCCAAAAAACCACTAATTAAGCAAATGATTCTTTAGAAATGCTTCCATGGCGCGATAAAAATCAAAGCGGTTTTCTTCGTTTCTGAAGCCATGTCCTTCGTTGTCTTTCACCATATATTCCACTTCAATGCCTCTTGTGCGCATTGCTTCTACTATCTGATCCGATTCGGCAATATTTACACGCGGGTCGTTGGCTCCCTGAGCCACAAAAAGCGGTGCAATAATTTTGTCGGCATTCATAGCAGGTGATGTAGCTTCAAACTGTGCCTTATCGTGTTCCGGATTGCCCACCATTTCGTACATCATATCCAACATGGGTTTCCAGTAAGGTGGGATGGTTTGCATAAAGGTAAAAAGATTCGAAACGCCTACATAATCAACACCAGCTGCATACAGTGTTGGTGTAACAACAAGGCCTTGCAAAGTAGCATAACCACCATAACTGGCGCCGTAAATTGCCACACGATCCTTATCGGCAATGCCTTCGCGAATGAGCCAGTAAACACCATCGGTGATATCATTTTGCATGCTCAAACCCCACTCCTTGAACGAGGCTTCCCAAAAGGCTTTTCCATAACCAGTTGAGCCTCTGAAATTCATCTGCAAAACAGCAAATCCACGATTGGCTAAAAACTGAACCTCAGGATTAAATCCCCAGTTGTCGCGCGCCCATGGTCCGCCATGCGGATTTACTACAACGGGCAGGTTTTTAGCTTCAACGCCCTTGGGTAAGGTAAGGTAGCCCTGAATAATTAAACCATCGCGCGAGCGATATTGGATAGGTTTTACTTCGGCCATCTGATCTTCATCAAGCCAGGGGCTTACTTCCTGAATTTTGGTGAGTTTATCTTTCTTTTTGTCATAAAGATAATAGGCTCCCATCGAGCGATCGCTGTATGTACGGATGATATAGGTTTCTTCGGCTTTGTCGCTGGCTGTAATAGCTATTTCATAACCACTTAACAATGATTCGAGTTTTTCGA
>JAGYNM010000018.1 GCA_018399335.1 Bacteroidales bacterium
ACCGAACTTCCAATTAATAAGGCTACAATAAAAATTGATGCTAACAAAAGTAAAAGATCGTCTGTAACATAATAATGCTCAGCAATTTTCATCATCAGGTCATTCAATCCTGTGCCCAAAAACAAAAACACCGGTAATAAAAACACCTGCCACGAAACTTTAATCTTATCCTGCTTTTTCTTCTTAAGCGCCAGATACAAAGCCAACAGTGCCAGAATTATACCTATAATTTTTAGTAGAGAACCCTGCTCCTGAAAAAGGATAAAACCAGCAATAGCAGGTATTACAACGGACATTTTGCTGGAGACTGCCGTAATTGCGATTCCGGCTTTTTGACTCGATAAAGCAAAAAGAAAAAAAACTCCGATAAAAGCTCCACCAATCAAAAAAGAAAAAGGAAACCAATTAGCACTTAAAAAACTGCTGAGCTGCAAATCGCCCGAATAAACCCACAAGGCAGTTGCACTGGCTGTGATATAATTGGCAACAATGGCTTGCAGATTATCTATCCTAAACTTTTTGAAAAGCTTGAAAACCACAAAAATTGCGGCCGAAAGCAAGGTGGTGGCTAGTAAATACAGCATGATAATTTGATGAATGGCAAAGTTAGTCCATTCTTCCGGAAACAAAAGTACTAATGCCGAATCGGCTTAAAAATGAGAAATGAAAGGCCGGGTAGAATAACCTTAATTGATCACAATTTCGTCAACAAAAATCCAGGCTGGCTCACCTGCACCTAAATGTCCCGGAGGACAAACAGCTCTGTTTTTTGCCATCACTTTTACATAACGGGCTGATTTTCTTTTCGTATCCAGCTCAAAATCTTTTATCAGGCTGCCAGTGTGATATACCGAAATGGTATTTGCAATTCTTCCGGCTTTTTCAAAATTTATGCCATCATCCGAAAAACTAACTTCAACCCATTCGGGCATAAAAATCCAGGAACGTTCATCTTGTAAAAAACCAGCAGCTACACGGTCAATTTTTTGCTTTTTACCTAAATCAATAATTGCCAGCAAATCAACGCCATGATAACCTTGCCAGGATCCGGTTCTGAAATCGGTTTGTCCACGCTGCCTGTCGATCAATGCAATATCGCCACCCGCATGGTATTGCGGGCTGTATTCCGTGCGCAACTCAATGCTCCTTCCGGGAGGAATGCGATAGTAATTTGCTGAAACAATAGCGCTGGCTTTGCCATTTTCAACAGCAAAGGCATGTATTTCAGCCGTTTTATCAAGAATTAGGGGACCACTATAAACCATACTGGATAAATCCGGAAGTGATCCGTCTGTTGTATAATAAATTTTAACTTCCTGATTTTGATGGCCAAGCTTCACTTCTATCTGTTCTGTAAAAGTTTTTGAAGGAGCCTGAATAAAAGGAACTGCTGTAAGTTCAGGTCCATTTATACTTTGCTTTGGCCACGTTTCAGGTTCTATTCCAAATGTTTTTCCCGATTCCGGCCCCATCCTAAACTCCAATAATCCTCCGGATGCAATATCTTCAAAGCTTATATAGCTCTTTTGATAGGGGTTTCCGTTAAGCCATACTTCCTGAATGTACCTATTCTCGTTTGATAAACCTTTAGCCTTGACCTGAAAAACACTGCCATTTTCTAATTGCATTTCGGCATTTTCAAATCGAGGCACACCTATAATATAGGTGCCCGAACCGGGAGTTACCGGATAAAATCCCATGGCGCTAAAAACATACCAGGCCGACATCTGACCGCAGTCTTCGTTTCCGCTCAACCCATCAGGAGCTGCGTGATACAGCTCATCCATAATCTGATGGATAAGCTCTTGTGTTTTATAAGGTTGTCCAACAAAGTTATACAAATAGGCCATGTGATGGCTGGGTTCGTTACCATGTGCATATTGGCCTATAAGCCCGGTGATATCAGCCTGTTTGCGACCTGTTAAAGCAGTTTTCCCGCGAAACAGCGAATCCAGCATTTGCGTATAGGATTCCTCACCTCCCATCAAGCTGATATGTCCCTCAACATCTTGAGGCACAAAGAAATTATACTGCCACGAATTAGCTTCTGTAAGCATAAAATTGACCTGTGCCGGATCAAAAGGATCGATAAATCCGCCGTTCTGTCGTCCTCTAAAAAATCGTGTTTCCTGATCGTACAGGTTTTTATAGTACTGTGCACGCAAATAAAATGAATCAGCCAACTGATTATTTCCCAGACTTTTGGCAAATTCCGCAATACACCAATCATCATAAGCATACTCCAGTGTTTTAGACACCGATTCGCTTTCATGATCCGCCGGGATAAATCCATATTGCTGATAGGCATCCAAGCCATGCAAAGGCTGTGTAGCACTTTTCACCATCGCTTGCAATGCCAGTTGGCTGTCAAAATCACGGATTCCAGTTCTCCATGCATCAACAATTACCGGAACTGAATGATAACCTATCATACATTGGGTTTCGTTGGCAGCCAGTTCCCAAACAGGCAATAAGCCTCCTTTTTCATAAATATCAAGCATATGTTTGATCATTTCGGTGCTTCGGGTCGGCTCTATTATATTGAACAGCGGATGCAAAGCCCTAAAAGTATCCCACAATGAAAAAACTGTATATGCCTTACTTTCGGAAGTATAAACTTCCAGATCATGTGCCCGGTAGCGACCATCAACATCAGAATATAGATTTGGCGCCAGCATGGTATGATAAAGAGCTGTATAGAAAATCGTTTTATCTTTTTCAGAATCTCCATCAACGATTATCTTTTCAAGTTGCTGATTCCAGGCTTCACGAGCCGATTTTCGCTGCTTTTCAAAATCCCAATGAGGAATTTCTGCATTAATATTTTGCTTTGCACCTTCTGTATCTACTGCTGAAATGCCAACTTTGACCAACACAACTTCCTTATCTTCAGTAGTAAAATCAACCCATGCAACAATTTTACCACCTTCGGCGAAGGTTTGCATAGGTTGCAGTTTATCGTTATGTACGATGCCGTATCGCTTGAATGGCTTGGAAAACACAGCATAGAAATAGACGCGCTGATCATTGGCCCAGCCTTTTGTTCTGCGGTATCCGCTTATGGTGCTGTCATTTTCTATTTTCAAATGCGCATCCAATACCAGATCAGAGGTTACACCTTCAAAAAGATCGATAAGTATATGTGAGCTATCGCTCTTGGGGAAAGTATAACGGTGAAAACCTACCCTCTCACTGGCAGTCAATTCAACATTTAGCTTGTAATCAGTGAGCCAAACCTGATAATAACCAGCCTGAGCCTGTTCATTTTCATGCGAAAATCCTGAACGGTAGCCCGTTGACGGATTCTCTTCAAAACCAGGTTCAAGTATAAGATCGCCAACAGTCGGCATCAGACGAATATCACCATAATCACCTACGCCAGTTCCACTTAAGTGGGTATGGCTAAATCCCATGATAGTTTGGTCGCTATAATGATAACCCGAACTTCCATCCCAGGAATCCTTTCTTGTATCCGGACTTAACTGCACCATTCCAAAAGGCATAGTGGCTCCGGGATAGGTGTGCCCATGCCCTCCTGTTCCGATAAATGGATCTACATAATCAACAACTTGCTTCTTTTGTTCGCACGAAAAAGAAAGCAAAACTAGTATCAGGATAGAAATAAACGGAACCGGTCGCATAGTAAAAGATTTATGAAAAGTATTATGAATTATTCTCCCACACAATTTGCTTGCATTCAGATTATGACAATTGGCCACTAACCTTATTTGGGCTGACAATTGATAGACAAACTTAAAACAAATATGGTTGTAAAACGAATAAAATTTAACCTGAATTACTTGACAACAGCTTCATAAACTTATATCTTTGTGATATTATTTTAATATCAATTTAATGTTCACATCATGGAAAAATTAAAGTCTGCTGCATCAGGTTATATGATGCTGGTAATTATAATCCTGCTTTTAGCTTTTGGAATTGCAGGATTGGTGATGATGAAATCACCCTGGTTTGTTGCCCTTTTGCTCATTGCAATTTTCCTTTCGATTGGGTTCACGGTAATCAACCCTAACAAAGCTGTTGTGCTTACCCTATTCGGAAAATATTCGGGAACAATAAAAGACAATGGATTTTTTTGGGTTAATCCATTTTTTATTCGCCGGCCGATTTCCTTAAGAGCCAGAAACTTTGACAGTGATCCGATCAAAGTAAACGACAAAATCGGGAATCCTATCATGATTGGCGTTGTTTTAGTGTGGAAGGTTTCCGATACTTTTAAAGCTTCTTTTGCTGTAGATGAATTTCAGCATTTTGTAGTTGTTCAAAGTGAGGCGGCCCTCAGAAAATTAGCTGGGATTTATCCTTATGATAATTTCGAAGACCATGATGCTGAAATCACTTTACGATCCGGTGGAGAAGAAGTGAATGCCGAGCTGGAAAAAGAAATCATCGAAAGGCTTGATATTGCAGGCATTGAAGTGATTGAAGCGCGGATTAACTACATTGCTTATGCTCAGGAAATTGCACAGGCCATGCTCAAGCGCCAACAAGCAACGGCTATTGTTGCTGCTCGTTTCAAGATTGTTGAAGGTGCTGTTAGCATGGTAGATATGGCACTCGAACAGCTGGCCGAGAAACAAATTGTGGAGCTCGACGATGATAAGAAAGCTTCAATGGTGAGCAATCTGATGGTTGTGCTTTGTGGCGATAAGGAGGCCACTCCAATAGTGAATACCGGAACTTTGTATCAATAAAATTATGGCTAAGAAAAAAGCATTTGCTTTACGTATTGATGAAGATCTGTTGTATCTTGTTGAGCAATGGGCTGCTGACGAATTCAGAAGCACCAATGGTCAGCTGGAATGGATCATCAGCAAAGCTTTAAGTGAAGCAGGTCGCTCAAAAAAAAATGCGAAAAAAGATAATCCCAAATGAGAAATTTGAATTATAAATGTCCAAAATGCGGCAACAGACAATATGAAATTGGTGAAATCCGCGTAACTGGCAGTTTATTGGCCAAAATCTTTGACGTTCAAAACAAAAAATTCTCAACAGTTAGCTGCAGCAGATGCACCTACACTGAGTTTTACAAAGCCAAAAGCAGCAATTTAGCCAGCGTATTCGATTTATTTGTCGGCTGAAACTGAAATCGCTCTTTGCTGAATATCTCCAACTTTCTGACCATTTCGGTAGAGTTGCATTTTAAGAATAGTTATCTCCGACTGATCAAATGGCTGAAGAAATCGTGCCGATAGCGTATCAGGTGCAGTGCCATCGGTGGTATAGTAAATCACGCCATTTGGCACTTCAGTTTTCAGGTTTAGCCCTGCTACACTGTCAGCTAGTAGTATTTTTTCAACTTTGATTTGATTTACTGCCAGGCTGTAATTAAGTCCCAAGGCTTTATAACGCTGAAAATGAGCAGGCAATCGATCATAGAAATTTTCCCATTCTCTTGATTTCGCTGGACTCCAGAGCACTTCTGAGAGTGCGGCCATCCGAGGTAGCACCATATAAGTTATATCCTCAGGATTTTTAAGGTATTCTGACCACACATTCGCCTGAGCTCCAAGTATATGCTTCGACTGCTTTTCGGTCAATTCTTCCGGGATTGGTTCATAAGCGTATACTTTTGATAAAGGGGTATATCCGCCAATGGCCAAGGGCTCAACCGCAGGATCACCTTGATAATGATCAAAATAGCAATGGCTTCCGGGCGTCATTATAGCATCATGGCCCATTTGGGCAGCAGCAATGCCACCAGCAGTCCCGCGCCACGACATCACGGTTGCGTCAGGAGCCAGTCCTCCTTCGAGGATTTCGTCCCAACCAATAATTCTACGACCATGCGCATTGAGGTACTTTTCAATTCGTTGAATAAACCAGCTCTGCAATTCGTGTTCATCTGCCAAACCTTCTGATTTGATTGTTTGCTGGCACTGCTTGCAAGCCTTCCATCTTGTTTTTGGAGCCTCATCTCCTCCGATATGAATGTAAGTGGAAGGAAATAAATCCATTACCTCATCCAATACCTGCTCCAGAAAAGTAAAGGTTTCCTCTTTTGTACAAAAAATATCATCAAAAACACCCCAGCTGGTTTCCACTTTATACGGGCCGCCTGTGCATCCAAGCTCAGGATAAGCAGCTAAGGCAGCAGAAGCATGACCGGGCATTTCAATTTCGGGAATGATAGTAATGTACCGCAAAGCAGCATAATCAACAATCTCTCTGATTTCGCTTTGTGTATAAAAACCACCATAAGCTTGTCCGTCAAACACTTTCGGGCGTACCCCTCCATGTCCTACAAGGGTTTCGTTGCGCCAGGCACCTACCTCCGTCAACTTTGGAAAAGCTTTGATTTCAATTCGCCAACCCTGGTCATCAGTTAAATGCCAGTGCAAATGGTTATATTTATACATCGCCAGCAAGTCGATATATTGTTTTACAAACTCAACCGGAAACATGTGTCGGCTAACATCCAAATGCATACCCCGATAAGCAAAACGTGCTTTATCGCTAACTGTTATAGCAGGAAGCTCCCATTCCTGGCAATTTTGATTAAGGTCATAAGCTTCGGCTGGGAAAAGCTGATACAGACTTTGAACGCCATAAAAAACACCACGTGCGGTATTCGCCTGAATGCTGATAAACTGGCCATTATTACTTTTTATCTGATAACCTTCATCTCCAAAAGTGCTGTCGTTCAGATTCATTGAAAGGTAAATATCATTTTCGATTGATTTTGCAAGGCTATAGGGCACCACTTCAGGTTTAAACGAGCTACTACCTGCAATAAAATCTGCCAATGCTTCGCCTATAAGCCTGAGCGCCGGATTAGGATCTTCAAAAACAATTCTGCTGTCAGCATCCAGGGTTACAATCCTGTCAGAAACATAAAGTCGTTCAGGCTTTGGGATGATATTGATTTGTGCTTTTTCTGTTCGATTGCAGTTAACAAAAACCAGAGCTAAAAGAAGAATTACCAAGTTTAAATATCTGTTCATTTTATTCATTTTTCAGTGATTTCACATCAATCAGGGTTGATTCATTGCGATTTGCAAATGCATATTGAAAACCGGGCGCATAAGCATAAGCACCAACTTCACCTGCCTTATTCATTGCGATATATCCTATCTGGAAGTGATCATGTGCTTTCGTTTTGGCAACAATTCTTCTTACTGCCTGTTCGCAGGCTTGTTGAGGAGAAAAACCCTGCCGCATAAGTTCAACAATCAAAAAACTCCCCAAAGTTTTCATCACCGCTTCGCCTTCTCCAGTGGCGGTAGCTGCTCCCACTTCATTATCCACAAAAAGTCCGGCACCAATAATTGGGGAATCTCCCACACGGCCGGGATGCTTAAATGCCATGCCACTTGTGGTGCAGGCGCCTGCCATATCTCCCTTGCTGTCGATAGCGATCATACCTATAGTGTCATGATTTTCCCAATTGGCATGTGGAGCATAGCGCCTTCCGGAAGCTTTCCATTTTTCATAATTGGTTTTCATAATTGGTGTGAGCAGATTAGTTCGCTCAAAACCCTGATCCAGGGCAAACTGCAAAGCACCTTCGCCAACGAGCATCACATGAGGAGTTTGCTCCATCACTTTTCGGGCTACAGAAATCGGATGCAAAATTTCTTTTAAATAAGCCACCGAGCCTGCCCTGCCATTGCAATCCATAATACAGGCATCAAGGGTCACTTCGCCCGAAGCATCTGGAAAACCTCCGTATCCAACACTTTCAACTTTTGGATCTGCCTCCGAAACACGCACTCCCTGTTCAACAGCATCCAGCGCCGTCCCTCCATCAGCAAACTGCTGCATTGCAGCCTTATTTGCTTCCAATCCGTGATTCCAGGTAGAAATAACAATAGGAAAAGTGTCTTTATCAGGAATCAAAGCAGGCTGCTTCATCATTGTTGTGGCCAGCCCGTAGCGACATCCCAAACCGGCTGCCATTCCTCCTACAAAAGTCTGTATCAGGAATTTTCTTCTGTTACTCATCAAGTTTATCTTAAAGGTTTTGGTTTATCAGACAACCCGAAGTGGTGATTAGTCGGATAACAGGACGAAAATAATAAAACTCTGCCATTCCTGAGCCGAAGCTTCAAAATAATCCTGCTCAACAAAATAAACACAATGACATAAATCAATTATTTTTCTACTTTTGTTTGCGCTGTATACAATGCAGCAGATCGGATTAAACATTAGCAAATAACTAAACTATGACACACCCCAACAAATCCAATCAGGCCTTTCTGGGAATCTCGGTTTTTGGTGCAATCTTTTTCATCTTTGGTTTTGCCACCACATTTATTGTGACTTTAAGTGCACCTGTTAAGGAAATCTTCAGCCTCTCAGAATTTGAAGCACAATTGCTTTCATCGGCTTTTTTTATTGCCTATCCGCTGATGTCGATACCCACCGGAAGATTAATAGACCGAATTGGATACAAATGGACAGTAATTGCAGGGCTTATCCTGATGTCGTTAGGAAGTTTTATCTATGTTCCGGCAGCAAATCTGCCCTCCTTTCCTGTTTTTCTGATTGCAACATTTGTTTTAGCTACAGGCGTAGTGTTTTTGCAAGTAGCTGCTAATCCTTATGTTACCGCAATTGGTTCGCCCGCCACGGCATCGAGTCGGTTAAATTTTACGCAGGCACTCAATTCTATCGCCACAATGATAGCTCCCTGGCTTATTTCAGTAGCCATCTTTAGAGGACTTCAATTTCCGGCTGATATCGAAGTTGCTGCTGGCAGGGTTCCTATGCCATTCATTATAATGGGAATCATTGTATTAGTGGTTGCAATCATCATTTTTACGATCAAACTCCCTGCACTTGAATCAGAGAAAAAAGAAAAGAGTTGGCATCCCTCATGTGGTATTAGGCTATGCCGCGTATTTTCCTATGTAGGAGCTGAAGGGCAATGCTGACGATTGTAAACTACCTAAACACAGCCTGGTACGGTGCTGAGATGGCTTCAACGTATGCAGCCATTTTTACTGGGAGGCGCGCGATGGCTGGTTTGTTTTTGGTTCCTTCCATGTTTTCTGACATGAAAGCCATAATAAACACAATTCCATGCTCCGCTTTGCAGTAGCGCTATGCTTGAGCTGGGGGCATTTGTCACGGATTGAGCTTTCGGAATATCGGCTTGTATTTATGGGTGTTGCAGCCGTTAATTTTATCATCATGCAATTTGGTCGTGGCAATGCAGCCCGCAATCGGCCACTTTTGCGCTAGTTGCCGCCCTCGGGATATCGCCACCACCTTACTGCGGATCAATTGATGAGACGAATTATTTCGATCGGATTGTTCACCTTTATTATGTTCTAATATTTTCTTCTCTGGCTGCGAAGGACCTTGATAACGCCGGGAACCCAGCGGTGCTTCCTCTGGTTTGATGCCAAATGCCCTGGATTTTAGGAGGAGCAATTCTTCCTCCATTAATGGGCGGTATAGCTGATACAGCCGGTTACACATACGCTTTCCTTTGTTCCGGCTATCAGCTACCTTTTCATCTTTTATTATGCTGTGTCAGGAAGAAAATCAGACGCAAACTGAGTCAACATTAAACTAAAAACTAAATACGCATATGGAAAAAGCTCTACCGGCATTGATGGTAAAAACCAATACAGCTATCGGAGTAGTTGATAATGAAGGAAAAGTACTTGTGAAAGACAGCATCCCCACACCTACAACAGAAATAGATTAATTTCATTTATTGATATATGTACTCAATGGCATGAGAGCTGTAAATCTAGTCGGGTCACCTAACCAAAAGTTGGTTTCTGGCTTAGGGTGATTATGCACCAATGCTTTACCAACACGCGCTACCTGGAATTCACGAATATGCCCTGAATTCTTTCCTTTAAAAATAAGTGGATCTGATGGCTAACCTCTGAAGATAATTTCCCGGAAAATGAAAGCATCGCCATCACCAACGATGCCACGCTGCAGCTTTGGCCACGGTAAATGATTTACGGAGGCGCACAGGGCATGAAACTTGTATTTACACCCTTGGAACAGGAGTAGGAAGCGGCATAGTTGTGTTAATGGCGATTTGGTTTATGGCTGCTGATGATTTGCTGGTGAATGCTCATACCACTATTATAAACAACATCTTATGACTTTGCGGTTGCGGCGGTAAAGGCCATCTGGAAGCTATTGCTCAGCACCAGGTATGAAAAGGACAGCTTTGAATTGCTAGCCAAATGGAGCACTACAAAAAAGGTTAAAAACAAATAATGGAATATTATCTTCTAAGTTTATTTTTGAAGCAGCCGAAGCAGGCGATGCCATTGCCAAAGAAGGTTCGAACCCGCCAATAGTAAAATGGCTGGTATCACCTACTAATACTGCTGCCCATGTTAAGCCCTGAAGCCATCTGTTTGTAATCAGCTACAGCCGGAAATTACATTTTAAAAGTCAACTATAGGAAAGTATGGAGCAACACCTGATTCCAGATTTTTACAATAAAGCAAAATACTACCTTCTCAGCTCAAACAGGGTGATGCTGCCATAGTAGGCGCAAGTGCATTGGTTTACAAAGAACGAGAAACAATTGGACAATAACTTCTTCATGCAAGATGAAATGCTTCCACACCATCAGGCTGTTTTTGCATTCTCTACACTTCAAATGAAACCAATTAGCTATGAAAACCTTTTTTTTATATTAATTATGGTATGTTAAGCCTCACGTGGGATGCAATGCATCGGATAGCTTTAATAATCAGGAAAACTCTTCGAGCGCCATCAGGTTGAAGCAGAAGTTCTGGCCGAAGAGCTCGAAAATCCCTGAGCATTGCTTTCTACCGATGGCTGCATGAAAGATTGCTGAGCGTCTGACGCTATGCTTTTTTTTGAAAACGGTCAATTATTTCTTCAGCCCCAATTAGCGGCCTACCTCCTATCTGGCGTGTTCGGTCACCGGTTAGATATAATACGAAGCAGCGCTTCATCCATTTGGGTAGCAACAACGCTGGATTTGATCTTTGCCTATTTCTGAAATGATGATAAAAAGCGCAATACAGCGATTGGCAGGGCAAAAACTAGAGGAAAGTCACACGACTTCGAGCAACTATTCAGAGGCACACCTCTGACTGATTTGCCCTATCACTTTGGTTGCAGAATCGTTTTTGATGAGCAAAACAGGCTCTATTTTCCCATTGGCGACCGCGGAGAAATGGAAAATGCGCAAAAACTAAGCAATCATAATGGCAAACTGATGCGCATCCATGATGATGGTCGCGTTCCTCTTGATAATCCATTTATTGGAGAAGACAACGTCAGACCCGAAATCTATAATTACGGCCATCGCAACATCCAGGGAATGGCTATTCATCCGGAAACCGGAGAAATATGGACGCACGAACACGGCCCCAGAGGCGGCGACGAAATCAATATCGAAAAACCAGGAGCAAACTATGGCTGGCCAATCGTAACCTTTGGAATAAACTACGACGGCACCACGATTACCAACGATACAACCCTTCCTGGAATCACTGATCCCATTCATTATTGGGTGCCTTCGATTGCACCATGCGGCATGTGTTTCGTTACCAGCGATAAATACCCTAACTGGAAAAACAACCTGATGGTGACAGCACTTGCCGGCCAGCAAATTCAGCGGCTTACACTTAGTGGTACGCAAGTCGTTAATACAGAAAAACTCCTTCAGGGATATGCACGTTTCAGGGATATCAGGCAAGGACCAGATGGCTATTTGTATGTTTTAACTGAAGGCCCGGGTCAGTTAATCAGATTAAAACCAATAGATTAACAATTAGCCCATTTACTTCTTCTTAATTTTAACAGGCTTGAAAACCATCGCCGTACGGTTGGTATTGTAAATCTTCATATAGGCCTGTTCATCTCTCGTATAACTTGGGTAATGGATAGTTTTATCCATTCTTCCAAAACCTCCAAAAAGAGGATCGTCAGTTGACAAGAGCAGCTCATAATCACCTGTTTGCTTGAGTGGTATTTCATAATCAGGGATGGAATCAGAAGGATGCCAATTGAAGACAAAAACAAGATGATTCCGCTCAAAAACAATAGTTTTACAGGCTTCATCAGCTTTGAGCAGCCATGGTGGCAGCGCCTGCATAATCTGATAATCCTTCATCAATTGCAGCATAGCCCTGTCGAAATCAGATAGCCAGTGATATTTCAAGTAATCTTTCTCTATCAACGACCATTGCCTGCGGGCATGTTTATAGCTCCAATTGTTGCCTTCACGCGGAAAGTCGATCCATTCGGGGTGACCAAATTCATTTCCCATAAAATTTAGCCAGGCCTCTCCGCCAAGCGAACTAGTGAACAAACGAATCATCTTGTGCAGCGCAATTCCCCGATCAATCACCAGGCTTTCCTCAGATTTAGCCATATGAAAATACATATCCTTGTCCATTAGCCGGAAAGCAATTGTTTTATCGCCCACCAAAGCCTGATCATGCGATTCTGCATAAGCCACCGTTTTAACGTCAAAATGCCTGTTGGTCATTGTATGATACATCTCATGGATGTTCCATGCCTCATCCTGTTGATCCTTTAGAAGTTTAATCCAAAAATCAGGAAGCCCCATTCCCAATCGGTAGTCAAAACCAATGCCGCCATCTTCAATGGATTTACATAATCCGGGCATGCCACTCACGTCTTCGGCAATAGAAAGATTAGCCGGATTCAGCTGATGAATCAGCGTATTGGCCAGCTGCAAATAAGTCACTGCATCAAACTCAACACCATCAGTAAAAAATCTTTCGGGCTGATCGAAGCTCACGCCCATGCCGTGATGAAAATACAACATGGAAGTGACGCCATCAAAGCGATAACCATCAAAACCAAATTCTTCAATCCAGTAGCGCACATTCGAAAGCAACATGTGAAGCACTTCCTCTTTGCCGTAATTAAACAGTTTCGAATCCCATTGAGGGTGGTCGCCACGACTACCATGATGGGTGTACTGATAATCGGTGCCATCAAAAAGATTGAGTCCTTCGCGGGTGTTCTTAACAGTATGGGAATGAACGATATCCATAATAACAAGCAAACCCAATTCATGAGCTTTGTCAACCAGTGATTTTAGCTCCTCTGGTGTGCCAAAACGACTGCTTGGCGCAAAAAAGTTGGCCACATGATAGCCGAATGAGCCATAATAGGGATGCTCTGCAATGGCCATCAGCTGAATTGCATTGTATCCGGCTTTCACGATGCGTGGAAGAATTTTGTCTCTAAATTCGACGTAGGTCCCAACGCCTTCTGTTTCCTGCGCCATGCCTATATGCGATTCATAAATAAGCAAAGGCTGATTTGCCGATAGAATAGGAGCTTTACTCTTAAACTTATAAGCCTTTTTAGGATTCCAGAACTGAGCCGAAAAATCCTTGGTATTATCATCCTGTATTACCCTTTTGGCGTAAACTGGAATCCTTTCATTTTCGCCAATTTGAGATTGTACAATAAGTTTATACAGGCTTTCATGAATGAGTGACGATTGATAGGTTTTATCGTCAAAAAAGATTTCCCAGATACCTTTGCCGTTGTTAATCAACGGATGATTGTATTTGTTCCATTTGTTAAAGTCGCCCATAATAAAAAGCTGTGAAGCTCCGGGCGCCCATTCTCTATACCACCATCCTTTGCGCATGGAATCATAGTTAAACCCAAAAAGTTTATCTGCTGTTGCAAAAGCTTTCAGATTGCCATAATTCCGCTCCAGATCCTGCAGTCGTCCTTTAAATCTTAAGTATCTTTCAGTTACTGCCTGGCTTACGGGTTCGAGCCAGGGGTCCTGTTCAACAATTCTCATAGTTGGGGTTGTCATAGCTTTTTGGAATAGGTTGTAGTTTGTAAATTATAGTTTGCAGCGGTTCTATATGCACCCAGATTCCTTCGCTTGCAAGCCGATCCGGATCAAAAGTCAGTTTATCTGAGTCCTCAAAAATATTTTCAGCGATCCAGCATCTGCGGGTTTTACCAGGAAAAATCCCTGCCATTTCGCGGGCATCGTCCGGGATGTTCACACACATATTTCGGCTCTCGTGCCTGTTAAAGTTAACCAATACCAGATAACGCTCATCCGCGAAATAACGCAAAAATGCATACACAAATCTGGGATCAAAATTGGTGTACCAGGGATTGGCCCACATCAGATCGTAAAAACGCCCCCTGCTGAAGGCTTTGCTGCTAAGCCTCAGCCTGAGGATATTTTGGTAAAAACTACGCAGAAACACTTGTTCTTCGCTTAGTTTTCCACCATCACAGCTTCCTCCGTTGAGCCACTGCTGATGCTGAGGCATATGTGTGTAATCGAAAATACTTGTTCGGCCATCTTCGCCGCTGTATCCCATAGCTCCTTCCGCGCGCTCGCCCGATTCCTGCCCGTTATAAAGCATAAAAGGGCCGCGATGCATCAGCGCACTCAGGCTCACTGCAGGCAAAGCAGCAAATGGATCATTCAGAAAATGTGGGGATGCCAGGCGGGGCTCGTCATGGTTTTCTATAAAGCGCAACATTTTATCGTCAAGCCCTTGAAGCATTTTCCAGCAAATACTGATGGATTCGGCCGCCTGTCCATGACGTAATATTGCTTCTAAACGATTATAAAGGCCTACTTTGTCGTATAAAAAATCAAAACCAGCGTGCACAAATCCCTGATACAATTCCGGCTCATAGATCTCGGCTATCATTATCAACTCTTTATAATCCTGCTTCAATTGAGGAATCAGCCATTCCCAAAAAGCAAGAGGAACCATTCCGGCCATATCCACACGAAAACCATCTACTCCTTTGGCTGCCCAAAAACCTAAAATCTCATGCACCGCGTGGCATTCTTTAAGTGCTTGTGTGCCGGTGTATAGGCTGTAATGGTTCGGAAACTTTGGAAAATCTTCCCATAGCTTAGCCGCAGGCCTTCGTACCAGTCGTTGATTATTGGTGGCCGAAAAGCAGCCAGTTGAAATACTTCTGTTTGGAAATTTCTGCAGGCTCCTGTTGATTTTAACTTAATTGATCGTGAAGGCTGCCTGGTGAAGTTGTAATTTCTCACCCTTGGCAATAGAAATTATTTTCCGGATCAAAAGGCCAAGTGATGCAATCAATTTCACCCAAATCGGGTATTCCATCGCGGTAGCTTATTAGCCCGCGCTACATGATTGGGCACAAAATCAATAGCACACCTAAGCCTTTTTGGTGATGCGGGCTGAGATCAAAGTCGAACTTCATGTCCACATACGTTGCTCAGACTGTACAACCAGGACAAGATTAAAAATAATCGGTTATGGTATATATGACCTCGCAACTCCTTTAACGGTTTGAGGATGAGCCGCCGGCAGCCCAAAAGCACTGTAATCGGTAAGGGTATGCCGGATATCCTGGTAAGCCAGATATGGGGCAACTCCAAGCTCTTGAAATGCGTCCAATGCCTGGTCATTAATGGCCTCACCATACATCCATTCTCTTTATTGTTCCGGCGGTTTTACATGTGGATTCTCGATTACCGAAAAGCCTGGGAAAAAGTTGATAGATGTTGATCATCCACCGTTTGATTCTCAAAATACACTTATTATTGTTGGCCAACAGAAATCGCATTCGTGAATCGAGGAAAAATGCACCGTATACAACCTTACTCTATCGTGACTTTGATTGAACAATAAATCCATGAAAAATAACGACCTTTTATTTAATTATCCCCCAAAATGCAACTATCATACTGGAAATCATGTCTGGAACAATCGATGCTGGACGAGCAAGCCGGTTACAAGAATTGAACTTGCGAAACCCCTGAAATTGAGTGTCAAACTCTTCCTATGGTTGTTCACAATCTCTGCTGCAGGCTGTTAAAACCATTCCGTCTATGTGTATGGTGAGGCCTCGTGGAGGTAGCGTACCACGTTATTCCTAACGGGTTGAACAGATCAAATGCTTGTGGATATTGAACTGGTAAAATCACCGGGATTTAGCGTATCAACTGGCGCTCGAAAAAGCTGATGGAAGTCTGGATATGTTTGAGGCTTAAAAGTAGTCACTTAGGCTCACTTTTCATCGCGCTATTAGATGCTGCAATAATCCGTTGAAACATTATCTAAGCTGATCGATCTGGGCTTTGATGCCGTTCTTACTTCAGGAGGCTATCCGGAAGCTGAACAAGGAGCTCCTATCATCAAAAATGCATGAAAAGCATGGCAGACAAATCGAAGTGATGGCAGGCGGAGGCATCCTGCGATGCCAATGTGATTGATTTGCTTCACCACTCCATATAAAAGCTATCCACCTGAGCGCCAAACAAAACTTCCACTGCCTGATGCCTGGGCCCAAAGGAACGGATCAAACTGGCAAGTATGCAAAACCACTGCATCTGACCTCACAAGATAAAAAGCAACTGATCACTCAACTCCAGGCCAATGGGTATAGCATCAAATGAATCAGTAAAAACAATTTGTTATAAATCAACAAGAGCAATCCCTACATTTCCAGATCAAGGATTTGTGGCCTTAGTTGTGACGAAAAGCACCCCTACTCCGTCTTTTTAAACAAATAACGCGTCAAAAAAATGCCGTTGGTGTTGTTTTGGTTTCCGGAAAATACACCAGAAGAAATATGCTCCAGCTCCCATCCCTGATTGGTGAGTTCTTGTATCTCATTGGTTACGGTTTGATCATTTTCGCGAACATTATTGAAATTAATCCCGGCAAGACTGAAAAAATTATTGATTTTCACCTCATCAGTTTTGCCGTTTTCATCGATGGTAATCATCCGCGATCTTCCGGCACCTCCCGGAATTACAGATTCTATAACTGTAATCTGCAACCATTTGATCTTACTTTCCTGCGGTGCAGGCGAACTAAAACTGTATAATACACTGCTAATTGCTATCAGGGCAAGGCCCAGCATAAAAATCTGACTTTTCTTCATGGTAAAAAATGTTTGGTTATAATTAATTGTAATTCAGCTTATAATCGTACTTGACAAATATTGATTGACGGCGCTTCTTATCATACAGCAACTCAACAGAATCTCGTCCCTTCATGCTACCCGGAACAGATACTTTGAGCAACTGAACAGCTTTTTTCTGTCGGGAATGTACGCTGCGACCTTCCGGTGTTTCAACCGTAATGGTTCTCTTCAACTTCATCCGCCGCCCTTTGAAAACCGGAGTAAAGTCAACCATCACTTTTAGTCCTTCTTCACTTTCATAAAGCAAAATATTTTCAGTTGCGCCGTTGGTTAGTGTCCGTTCATGCTCGCTTTTTACAGCAAGTTCTGTTTGCCGTTGTTGCATACTAATCCCGCTCAACAATAATTGGTATTTTTCCTGAGCCTGACTTAACAAATTAAACGCCAAGAACATAACCACAAAAGTGATCAATTTCTTTTTCATAAATTATAAAATTGGATTACACAATAATGAAATGATTTCAACTGCAATAATAATCTTTTTTAAGGCTGAAATGCCCGAAAAAATGTCTCTGATTTTAAAATCTGGATATAGCCAACTTATTCCTAATTTAGCCCAATAATTATGTATTCATCCTTAATTGTTTGTCCTGAAATCAGATGTTGAAACCAACTGAACTATTTTTCCTTTTAAGTTGTCTTACATCATTGTAATGAGCCCGAATAAAAAACCCGAAACTAAAAAAATATTGCTATCTGCCATCCCAAAAGCGATAGCGGCATTAATGCTGCTCGCTATGTCGGCCTGCTACAAACCAGGAGGTGTCGAAGTTCAAAACCTTGATCAGGGATGGACAGTTTTTTCAGACACTTTGGATACTCTTCATCAGGTAAGTCTTCCAAACAGTGTGTTTCAATTGTTGCACGATCAGAAAATGATTCCTCATTATCATGATTTTGAGGCAGAAAAATCTTTAGCTCCGCTTTCAGAAAAAACCTGGATTTGGGAAACCAGTTTTATTCCTGACAAAGCCATACTGGAACAAAACAATCAACTTATCCTGCTGGAAGGTATCAATACCTATGCTCAGGTTTTTTTAAATGACCGCTTGATTTATGTTGCTGACAATATGTTCCGAAGCCATAAGCTGCTTGCCAATAATGCCCTTCTAAAAGGTCAAAATAAACTTAAAATTATTTTCCCGCCTCAAGCATCTTACATCGATAGCCTGCAAGCAAAAGCGGGCGCTGCTTTGCCCGACAACAGAGCTTTTTTGCGCAAAGCGGCTTATCAATCAGGCTGGGACTGGGCTCCCAAAATCATTTCTCCCGAAATCAGCAAAACAGTTAAGTTGCTTGGGTGGAGCAAATTAAAAGTAAATTCCTTATCGATTTTGCAACCACATGTTGATTTTGAACGTGCAACATTGTCCTTATCTGCTGAAATAGAAGCCGATCAAAAACGAACTTACAAGATAATTTTACTACATCAGGGCAGGAAGCTGGTCGACGAGAAATTACACCTGAATACAGGAATAAACCAATTGGAAATTCCTTTCACTATTTCAAATCCTGATTTATGGTGGCCCATAGGTTATGGCAATCAGCCGCTTTACGATTTTGATATTCAAATCTTCGATGGAAACCATATCATTTACAACGAAGAGAAAAAAATTGGATTGAGAAGCATTAAGCTAGTTCAAAATCCCGACAGTATTGGTCAGTCTTTTACCTTCAAAGTAAACGGATCTCACATATACGCAAGAGGAGCAAACTACGTGCCCGAAGATTTGTTAACAGCTAATATTAAGGCAATAACAACCAAAAAAACACTGTTGGCCGCTGCCGAAAGCGGAATGAATATGCTGCGCGTGTGGGGAGGTGGGATTTATCCATCGGATGAATTCTATAACATTTGCGATAGCCTCGGAATTTTAGTTTGGCAGGATTTTATGTTTGCCAATACTTTGTACCCGTCTGATAAGGCTTTTTTATCCAACGTAAAAATAGAAGCCGAACAGCAGATAAAACGACTTCGCGACAGAACTTCGTTGGCGATCTGGTGCGGCAATAATGAAATTGATGAAGGCTTTCATAATTGGGGTTGGGAGGAGCAATTAGGCTGGGCTCCCGGCGAAAAAGACAGCTTGTGGAATGGCTATCAGGCACTTTTCGAGCAAATGCTACCTGATCTGGTGCAGCAATACGATCCTTATACCTTTTACTGGCCCAGCTCTCCTGCCACAGGCTGGGGTCGTGCCGAAAGCCTGCTCCATGGCGATGTCCATTACTGGGGCGTTTGGTGGGGCGAAGAGCCTTTTGAAATGTATCAGCAGAAAGTGGGTCGCTTCAACAGTGAATTTGGGTTTCAGGCAATGCCCGATGCTCATACCCTCAGTCAGATAACACCACAAAACGAATGGTTTCCGGGATCTAACGGGCTCGAATACTATCAAAAACATCCGCGCGGCACGGCTTTGATTGACCTTTATATGCAGGCTGATTTTCCGGTTCCTGAAAAGCTTGAGGATTATATTTACATGAGTCAGCTCACTCAGGCCCACGGAATAGGAATGGCTATTGAAGCGCAACGGCTCTCAAATGGACACAGCAGCGGTACCCTGATTTGGCAACTCAACGATGCCTGGCCGGGCATTTCGTGGTCGGTGATTGATTATTTTGGCCGCCCAAAAGCGCTTTATTATCATTTAAAAAGACTTTACAATCCGGTATTGATCGGCATTAACCCCTCGAACAAAACACCCGAAGCACTGGTAGCAAATCAGGGTTTGCTACCGGTAAATGCCCGCATGAATGCTGATTTGCTCGACTTTAGAGGAAATATCCTTCATGCCCTTTCTCTTCCTGTTCAGCTGGAGCCCGGCCAACAAAAAGCCTATCCGAATATTGTTCCAGTCGAGATTCTTCAAAAAATCGACAAACAAAAAGTCTGGCTCAAGATACGACTGACAGAATCAGGCAAACATCTTGCCATGCAGAATTATTTCTTTGTAAGTCCAAAAATGGTCAAATTGCCAAAATCAGAAGTTTATATGCGCCTGATGCCACGTAAAGATTTTGTTGAAATTATTTTGCAATCAGACAGCTATGTACGGTATTTGCAGCTCAGCACCAATGATCCGGATGGTAAATGGGAAAAGAATTATTTTGATCTGGAACCCGCAAAGCCTGCCGCTATCAGATTTTATCCTTCAGGAAAAATCCCTCTGAACGAGCTTAGATTTGAAAAAAGAAGCCTGAATGATTTTCTAGATTAAGCTAATTGTTCTGGTCCTTATTATTCAAATTCTTTTTGATACTCACAGCGGGAGATTGAAAACGCAAGGCTTTGATACGGCCATTATCGTCAGCTATTTTCTTCAATTCCAACTCGTTATCTGTCAACAGATTAAATGTTTTTACACCGGCTTCGGCCCAGCGTATTGCTGGAAAACGCTCGTTGAGCTGATCTTGCGCATATACTGCTTGTTCAGTGCCTTCTTCTTCTATATTCTGCTCTGTATTATCCCTTTTGAAAACACTCAATAATTTACGCCCTGTATTAGCTAAAACCAATCCTGCCAACGATTTTTCTCTCTCTTGCCGGCCTTCAATCCTGGCCAGATAGGCTTCGCCGTTAAAATAAAAATGCATGGTTTGCCACTGATCATCATACAAAATCTGTCCGATAGCTGTCCAGTTTACATTTTCACTTTTCAGCAAAGGCATTGCCGGCAAGGCTTCTGTTGAAGCAAACTCAATCCGTGGAGACTGACTAAAATCAGGAAATATAACAGAGCGCTGTGTGAGCGTTTGCTGAGGCTGAATTTTGCCTGATACCAATGTTTCAGTAAACGGTTTTGTGCTCATCGACAGGAGCTCATAGCTACGCGCAGGGATTGGCGCCGGTGCTCTCAAAAACCACCACCCTGCACTCAAAAGCAAAAGCAACCCAGCAGCCACACCCATCCAGTAGTTGCTTTTCATCACATAAAATCCAATCACAGCTCTTTTCAGGCTTGATTTATAGGGATAAATAACTTCATCATCGCTTTTCAGGTAGGTACGTTTGAGCAATTCAAACTCATTCACCAAAGCCTCATTTTCTATCAATGCAGCTTCAAATTGTTTTTGCTCTGCCTTACTCAACTCACCCTCCAGGTAGTTGATGGCCGTAAGATCAAAGCGTTCAATTCCGGCAGCGCCGGTAAGCGTAAAATCCGGATTTTGCCTGAGTAAAGCTTTGTTATCATAACTCAGTTCTTCAGCTGCGAGCACTGGCAATTCCTCGGTAAGTTCTTCCCAACTGCCAAGCTCAGGACGAGCAGCAATAAACTGCTTCAGCAACAACACCTCCTGATCCGAAAGTTGCCCCTCGGAATAATCAAGCAGATAAGCTTCGTAAGTATGTGTGTTGAGTTTCATCATGCCGGTATTTCCAATACGTTTTCTATCTTTTGTAAGTATTTTTTCAGGTTCATCCGCGCCCTGAAAATATACACTTTTACCTGAGCTTCTGTTAGTTGCGTTATCTGTCCGATTTCCGCGTAGGAATAACCTTCGTAATCACGCAACAAAATCACTGATCGTTGTATTTCCGAAAGCGTCTGCAGGGCTTCGTCGAGCACTTCTTTCAAATCGGAATAGCTGTTGTAGCTCACCTGCAAATGGCTGTGCTGCTGCTCGAGCCTGTCCGACTTTCCGCTTCTTCTTATTTCATCAATCATCGTGTGATATGCTGTAGTGAACAGGTAAGATCGCGCCTTTTCAAAAGGGATTTCATCTACCCGCTGCCACACCCTGGCATAGGTTTCCTGAACAACATCCTTTGCCTGTTCTTCATCTCTTATGTTTTTAATAATGAAGCGGTAAAGGCCGTCAGAAAAAATATCTACACAACGATTGTATTCTTTTCGCGTCATGCGCTGTAATCAGGTTTCAATGAGTAAAACGGATTAGACCGCGGTAAAGTTACAGCAGGTAAAAGAAAAAATCAATAAAAAGTCAGGAAGCTTTAGTCAAGCTTAAGCACGGCAAGGAAAGCCGACTGTGGCACTTCTACATTACCAACCTGTCGCATGCGTTTCTTGCCCTTCTTTTGTTTCTCGAGCAGCTTACGCTTACGGCTGATATCGCCACCATAACATTTTGCTGTTACGTCTTTACGCAACGCCTTGATGGTTTCGCGGGCTATGATTTTCGTTCCAATAGCCGCCTGAATGGCGATATCATATTGCTGACGGGGGATAAGTTCTTTCAGCTTTTCGCACATCTTACGGCCAAAAGTATAGGAATGATCACGATGTATCAGGGTCGACAGCGCATCCACCGACTCCCCGTTGAGCAGGATATCCAGCTTCACCAAAGTAGCCCTTTGATAACCTTCGATGTGGTAATCGAATGAAGCATAGCCTCTGGAAATGGATTTCAATTTGTCGTAAAAATCAAAAACAATCTCACTCAAAGGCATTTCAAAGGTTAGTTCTACCCTGTCGGAAGTGAGATAGACCTGATTTTTGAGCACGCCACGTTTTTCGATGGCCAGGGTCATGATATTACCCAGGTATTCTGATTTGGAGATTATTTGAGCAATGATATAAGGCTCTTCGATATAGTCAAGCTTGTTGGCATCGGGCAAACCACTGGGATTGTGCACTTCAATCAGATCGCCAGCAGTGGTATAAGCCTTAAACTGCACGTTAGGAACCGTTGTAATCACGTCCATATCAAACTCCCTGTCGAGGCGCTCCTGAATGATTTCCATATGCAGCAGCCCAAGAAATCCGCAACGAAAACCAAACCCAAGTGCCGCAGAGCTTTCAGGTTCAAAAACCAGAGAGGCATCATTCAACTGAAGTTTTTCAATAGAAGCCCGCAACTCTTCATAGTCATCGGCATCCACGGGATAAATCCCAGCAAAAACCATAGGTTTCACATTTTCGAAACCTTCGATGGCCTTGTCGCACGGACGGTCAACCTGTGTGATGGTATCACCCACTTTAACCTCACGCGATGTTTTGATTCCCGAGATGATATAGCCCACATCTCCGGCACTCATCACTTTTTTAGGCACTTGCTTCAGCTGCAAAACACCAATTTCATCAGCATTGTATTCTTTTCCGGTAGCCACAAATTTAACCAGATCGCCCTTTTGCATACTGCCATTCATGATTCGGAAATAAGCAATAATGCCTCTGAAAGGATTAAAAACAGAGTCGAAAATAAGCGCCTGAAGCGGAGCATTGGGGTCACCAACCGGCCCCGGAACCCGTGCAACGATTGCTTCGAGTATCTCAGCCACACCAACTCCAGTTTTGGCACTTGCACGCAAAATATCTTCTTTATCGCATCCTATCAAATCGATTATCTGATCTTCAACCTCATCCACCATGGCACTTTCCATGTCGATTTTATTCAAGACAGGAATGATTTCCAAGTCATGATCGAGGGCCAGATACAGATTCGAAATAGTTTGTGCCTGAATGCCTTGCGTAGCATCAACAATAAGCAAAGCACCTTCGCAGGCAGCTATCGATCTGGAAACTTCATAGGAAAAGTCAACATGGCCGGGAGTATCAATCAAATTGAGGATATAGGTTTCACCATCTTTTTCGTATTTCATTTGAATGGCGTGGCTTTTTATGGTGATACCACGTTCCCGCTCCAAATCCATACTATCGAGCACCTGTTCCTTTTGGTCGCGCTCCGAAACCGTGTGTGTGAGTTGCAATAGTCTGTCGGCCAGGGTACTTTTACCGTGGTCAATATGTGCAATGATGCAAAAGTTGCGTGTATTTTTCATGGACTGCAAAATTACGATATTCCACTAATCTCTAACATATTTCGGTAAAAATAGACCAGAGGTCAAATTTGATTTTTTTCACTCCTCGTATAAGTTCTTGATTTCTTCTACAAGAAGCGATATGATTCTCAGTCACATACTTAAGCAGCTTATATGAATTGACAATTATTTCAATAATTATATCCTGTAGTCAGGTTGGATTTCTCAATCGGATAATGACCCATGTAAATATTTCCGAGGTTACCATCAATACTGATTTGGTCGCCGCTTTTAACCAGCTTGCCATCAAGCTCGCACTGTTTATTATTCTCATCCACCAACAGGCTGTTGCAGTTTACCACGCATGTTTTTCCGAGCCTCACAGCCGTTACAGCCGCATGAGAAGTAGCTCCACCGCGCGCAGTTATCAGGCCGTCACAGTTAAAAATCATGCCAATATCATCCGGCACAGTATCCGGACGAATCAGGATTAGCGGGCTTTCCGGATGAGCAATCCTGAGGTGTTCAAGGTCTTCCTCGTCAAAGGCAGCCAAGCCATTGAGTGCCCCTCCACCAATTCCGATGCCACGGCCCGCCAGCTCCATTGTTTCAGGTGTGCTTACAAAAGCATTGGTTTCCAGCTCAAAACGTAAATCCTGATCCCTCACCTGCAGGATATACAGATCTTTTGCTTTATCCGATTCAAAAGTAAACTCGATTTCCTGCGGGCTGTAACCAAGGTTTTCAGTTAGCTCGGTGGCAATGGAATGGATGCGTTTGTAGATTTCGGGATAGCTGGTTTGGAGCGACGACCTGCTGATATCGGCCTGTCGGCGTTGCGTTTCGCTCACAGGCGCAGGTTTTACCAATCCGGCTACGATATCTTCGCCCTGGCTGCGCATATTGAAGTCGCCGTAAAGGTGAACGCCCGGGCGCTCACGATGCGGATTTTGTGTGAAAACAACACCCGTTCCCGACTGATCATTTAAATTACCATAGACCATCTCCTGCACAATAACTGCTGTTCCCCAATTATCCGAAAACTGAAGGTGCCGGCGATACACAAAAGCCCTTTCTGACGACCAGGAAGCAAAAACCATATCAATCGTTTGAATCAACTGCTCAAAAAGATCCTCCACAAAACGGATATGATGAGCCACCAAAACTTCTTTGTATGCCAATGCAATCAGACGCATATCGGCAGGCTCAAACTCCTGTTTTTGCTTCACCTGCAGCTTTTGCTTATAAACGAGCATCACCGAATCGAACACATCACGTTCGATGCCATGTGCCATGCCCCAGCTTTGAATAAAGCGCCGGTACGAATCCCAGATCGACCAGCTCATCTCAGGTCTTTTGCTGATAGCTTCCACCAGCTCATCGTTAAGCCCCACATTTAGAAAAGTATCCATTGCACCGGGCATAGAGATGGCCGTTCCCGAACGAACTGACAGTAATAAAGGGTTTTGCGCATCACCAAAATGCTTTCCGCTCTGCGCTTCGAGTTGCTTCAGGTATTTGCGGATCATATCGTGCAACTCTGTTTTCAAGGCTTTCAAACTTAAAATAGTTTGATGCCGCCTGAATACTTCTGTAGTGATCACAAAACCGGGAGGCACCGGAATACCAGCCAAATAAAGGTTTTTAAGGTGGTAAGCCTTGCTGCCCAAAAACACCTGATTATCGGTTTTGGGATTACGCTCTGTAAACGGACTGATCACCAATTCAGAATTGTACGACATGATATCGCTGATCAGGCTGCCATCCAGGCGATCAGACATACTGCGCAACGACTGCAGGATGCGGCTGATGAAATTATCAAGCGGTTGTACCAAAAACGCTTCCGCAATCACATCGCGATGAAAAGCTTCTGACTTCATACTGATCAATTGCTGCATTTCGCGATCGGTTTGCTCAGCAAGTGGATCAAAAATCTGCGGAATAACAATCTTCAGCGGATATTCATATGATTTAAGGAAATACTTGATGATTATCCTTTTAACATCCTCTGCCAGAAACTGAAAGATATTGATATACTGATCGAAGGAAAAACTCCTGGATGTCAGACTATAACGCAGCATTTGCAAATTGGAATTAAAGCTCTGATTGGTAATGCCGTCCAGCTCGAGTCCGGCTTTGAAATCCTCCAAAATACTGTTGATTTCTTCCAGCGTGCGAGCCGAAATATAATCCAGA
>JAGYNM010000180.1 GCA_018399335.1 Bacteroidales bacterium
AACCCAAGACTAATCAGCGCAAAAATGAAAAGCATATTCATCGAAAAACTATTATGCTGATTAGCATCTGCAACAGATTTGTTTGCTGAATCAATCAATATTTCCGGTAATTTAACCGAAGGAAAAATAACGAAAGTGTCTATCTCAGCAAAAGTTGCTGGTAGCAATGGCAACAACAAGGCCAGCAAACTACTTGTAAGAATATAAAACCGATTGAAACCAGCACTGGCGTTTCGACGCAAAACCAACAAATAGGCAACTGCAAAAATCAACAGATAAATTGCTGACCGAAAATTCCAATAGAGCAGGGCTTCCATGGTTATTGATTTGTAGATTTATGTTCTATCTCCTTTTCTATTAATTGTTTCAGTTCTTCCAACTCAGAAAGACTCAGCTTTTTTTCTCTGGAAAAAAATGAAAACATTTGTTTCACCGAATTACTGAAATAATTGCCAGCCAGATTTTTTACCAGATGCTGCGAATATTCTTTTTTATTAATCAACGGAAAATACTGATGGCTTTTGCCAAAAGCTTCGTGACCCACAAACCCCTTGCGTTCGAGAATTCGTACTATCGTCGAAACTGTATTGTAAGCAGGCTTGGGCTCGGGGAGTTGTTCCAGAATATCATTAACGAAAGCTTTTTCGAGCCTCCACAATTCATGCATGATCTGTTCTTCCGCTTTGGTAAGTTCTTTCATCGTAACTAAGTTGATAGTTTTATAACTATTTTTTTAGTTTATTAGTGTACAAAAGTAAACCAAAATTGAAAAAAGTCAAGAAAAACATTGTGATCGGTTGATATTGAGCAGTTAATGGATCAGTATCCTTTTGCTGTTGCTTCTTTTTCGAGCCGCTTGTACCAGTCTTCTCCAAATCGGCGGGTCAAAGCATCCTTCAAAAATTTGTACAAGGGCAGTCCTGCTTTTTCGCCTTTTCGCTTTGCTGGAACACAAATACTCCATTGGTGATAATTGACATGGATAAAGCCATCCTTTTCGACCAGCCTCACAGGATAAAGGTGACAACTAACAGGTTTCCGAAAACTGCTTTTGCCAGCATTCCAGGCTTTTTCGATCGTACAAAAAGCCGTCCCATTTTCATGAAAATCCACAAAAGCACATTCTTCTCCGTTTACCAGAGGTGTGACATACTGTCCCATTTCGTCATAATCAAAAACACCATCCTGATCCACCACCTGTATTCCTTCGGGACGCATAAAAGGTTTAATCTCATCCAGGTTATCTTCGAGCAAACTGATTTCGGCCTCTTCGAGCGGCGCACCCGCATCACCAGCCACACAACATTCACCTTTGCAGCGCGGTAAATCACAAATAAATTTGGCTGCCAGAAAATCCTGGCTTACGATGGTATTGTCGATGATTATCATGCTGCAAAAGTAGGAATAAGTACTTGTAACACTCAAGCGCTAGGCTTAATTGTTGTTTGATTTTTTCGCTTTCTGAAGTATTCAATAATTTCCTCTTTTGTCATTTTTGTTAACTTCTCGCTCAATTTTTCCCTTTGCTGACGCATAAAACCAACGGCATCAAATACTTTTTTAGTCGTCTTCATATTTTTCAAATTCTCTTGGTGAACGTATTTCTAATTGCTTATATCCGTTTTTAATGTTTATAGAATTATAACCTCTTATCCTTTCAAGATTTACAATGTGTTTAAAAGTCCAGCTCACTAAAAAGTCAGCTCTATTAATGGTAGCTAACGCAATATGTAAGCAGTCTGCAAAACTTGTTGGACCAACTACCATTTCAGTTATGTATTTAGTTGCTAAATCAACAGCTTCCTTAGTAATGTCAATAAACTCCGTTAAGTTAGAACTAAGACTCTTCACAAGCTCTTTTACTTTTTCGGGTGCACTTTCAAGTTCATCTTGCGTTACCGTCGAAAACAATACTATAAATTCACCTGACCTGATTCGTTCAAAAAGAGGCGTAGTATGTTCAGAGAATTCTTCATCAAATACTCCTCAAAAAACTGATGTATCCAAATAAATCCTCTGTTTCATTTTATAAAACTTTTACTACTTACAAACTTACTATTTTTTCATTTCATCAGTCAATATCCCGTATTATCATATTTTTTATTCAGGCAATCCTTTCGCTGTAGAGATTAGAAGGACAGGAATTGAATTACTTCCAAATTTCGTTAAGTAAGCTCTTTAAATTATTCGTGTTACAAATCTCAGCTTATAAACTGTTCACTGCCTTTTACTTCTTTGAATTTTTACTCCAGCCTTTATTGTGAAAAAGATAACAAAATATCCTTAATTTTGTAGCCTAAATCAAAATCTGAAGTCATTAATTCAATCATATTTAAACGTTTAACATTATTACTATGGCATTTAATCTGAGAAACAGAAATTTTCTGAAACTGCTTGATTTCACTCCACAGGAAATCAAATTTTTACTTGAACTTTCGGCCGACCTTAAAAAGGCCAAATATGCCGGAACTGAGCAGCCTCGCCTCGCCGGAAAAAACATTGCCCTGATTTTCGAAAAAGCGTCTACACGAACACGATGTGCCTTCGAAGTTGCCGCTTATGATCAGGGTGCACGCGTTACTTATTTAGGCCCTTCCGGATCCCAAATCGGCAAAAAAGAATCCATGAAAGATACTGCCCGTGTTTTAGGCCGTATGTATGATGGTATCGAATACCGTGGCTTTGGACAGGACATTGTGGAAGAGCTCGGAAAATATGCCGGCGTTCCTGTTTGGAATGGCCTTACCAACGAATTCCATCCCACTCAAATCCTGGCCGATTTCCTCACCATGATGGAACACAGCAACAAACCGC
>JAGYNM010000181.1 GCA_018399335.1 Bacteroidales bacterium
GAGTTTTGAGAATACCTGACAAAATATGTCCTCCGGACTGAAGTCCTGAAATAACATTTTTAGCAGGTGATTGAAGAAGTGCAATAACATCAGCGATCACTTCATCCTTGGATTTGATATTTTCAAGGATGTCGAGTTGATTTTCACCAATGTATGCTGATTCCTCAACATAGGCACCTTTTAGAACAGGTTTATCTGTTTTGTTTTTCTTACGAAATTCTTTGATAAGTTTTGCCGGAGCATTTCCCACTTCTGTAAACATTACAGAGGTAGGACCTTTGAGAATATCAAATAATTCCACAAAATCCTTTTCAGATTTCTCCATTGCCTTTTTGAGCAATGTGTTTTTTACTACCAGAAGACTGATCTCCTTTTTAAAACACATTCTTCTGAGCTCGCTTGTTGTATCAGATTTTAAATCACCAATATTGGTAATATAAAAATTTGATGCTTGATTGAGCCTTTCAGACAATGCTACTATAGTTTGATTTTTTTCCTCTCTGGTCATTGTTTCATTCTCCTCATTTTACTGAAGTTTACGCGCTTACTATAGATTTGGGATCAACCTGGATCCCGTAGCTCATAGTGCTCGACATATAAATGCTCCTCACATATGTTCCTTTGGATGAAGATGGTTTTAGTTTGATCACGGTGGTCAATAACTCTTTTGCGTTTTCAAGTATCTTTTGATTATCAAAAGATGATTTGGCAACGGAGGCATGAATGATGCCGGTTTTGTCCACTTTAAAATCAATTTTACCAGCCTTCACATCATCAACAGCTTTTTTGATATCCATTGTTACGGTTCCTGTTTTTGGGTTAGGCATCAAGCCTCTTGGTCCCAAAATTCTGCCTAACGGCCCTACTTTTGGCATAACGTTAGGAGTGGTGATAACAACATCGATATCAGTCCAGCCACCTTTGATTTTTTCAACATATTCGTCCAGGCCAACATAGTCGGCACCGGCGGCTTTGGCTTCATCTTCCTTGTCGGGGGAGCACAACACCAGTACACGTACAGTTTTACCTGTACCATGCGGTAATGTTACCGATCCCCTGACCATTTGATTTGCCTTTCGTGGGTCAACACCCAGTCGGATATCCAGATCTATCGAAGCATCAAACTTTGTGGTTGTGATGTCTTTAACAGTCTTTACTGCATCCGCCAGTGTGTAGTGAGCATTTCTATCGAATTTCGCTAAAGCTTCTTTACGTTTTTTAGTCAATTTTCCCATTTGCGAATCCTTTCTAACTTTTTAACAAATGCTTCATAACAACTTTTAGTTTTTGCCAAACGGGGGTGTCCCTTTAACAGTAATACCCATACTTCTGGCAGTTCCTGCAACCATCTTCATTGCTGATTCAACGGTAAAACAATTTAAGTCTTTCATTTTACCTTCAGCAATTGTCTGAACCTGATCCCATGATACTGCAGCAACCTTTTTTCTGTTAGATTCGGGTGAACCTTTTTTCTGTTTGGAGGCCTCTAAAAGCTGTACTGCAACCGGCGGAGATTTAATGATGAAATCGAAGGACTTGTCCTTGTAAACAGTAATGATCACGGGAAGTACCTTACCGGCCTGTTCCTGTGTACGACCATTAAATTGTTTGCAAAACTCCATAATATTCACACCTTTTGAACCCAATGCAGGGCCAACGGGCGGAGATGGATTTGCGGCTCCTCCTTTGATTTGCAATTTTATTAATCCGCTAACTTCTTTTGCCATTTTTGTTATTACTTAAAAATTAAGTTTTCACAACAGCAATAGTCTGTTGTGATAGATACGAACATTATTCTTTTTCAACCTGCATAAAACCAAGTTCCAGGGGCGTTTTTCTTCCAAAGATTTTAACCATCACTTTCAACTTCTTTTTTTCTTCGTTAATTTCTTCGATAACACCGCTAAAACTATTGAAAGGTCCGTCAGTTACTGTAACAGTTTCACCAATGATGAAAGGCACATTAACTTCCTCACCCTGCTCAGCGAGTTCATCCACTTTTCCAAGTATTCTTTTAACTTCTGATTCACGCATGGGATCGGGTTCCCCGCGTGTACCCAAAAATCCAAGAACATCAGGTACGTTTTTAATGATGTGAGGAATTTCGCCTACCAGCGCTGCCTCCATTAATACGTAACCCGGGAAGAAGTTTCTTTCCTTGCTGATTTTCTTTCCCTTCCTTACCTGAAAGACCTTTTCTGTAGGAATAAGCACTTGAGAAATATAGTCCTGAAGTTCAAGCCGGTTTATCTCACTTTCGATATACTCCTTGACCTTCTTTTCCTTTCCACTAATCGCTCTGACCACATACCATTTTTTCTCTTGATTACTCATGCCTGTCAGTCGTTATGTTTTGTTTAAAACAAGAATAAATATTGCCTGGCGCGACTCCATCAATTAAAGCCAGGTGTAAAAACCTTTTAAAAGATTGCTGAATGAGATGTCCATCAAATAAACCACGAAAGCGATTATAAGGGAAGCAATGGACACGACAATAGCACTACTTTGGAGTTCACTCCATGTGGGCCAGGAAACTTTGTGTAACAGCTCGTCGTAACTTTCCTTGGCGTAATTAAACATTTTGAATTTTGCCATAGGTTCTTTTATAAATTTTAGTGGCACGGGTGGTAGGAATCGAACCCACAGCCTACGGTTTTGGAGACCGTCGCTCTACCAGTTGAGCTACACCCGTATGGATTAATAATTAACAAACAAAGGAGTCCCGGGAACATTATTGTTCCGGGACTACCTTTTGTAATTATAACCAAACACCTATTAGA
>JAGYNM010000182.1 GCA_018399335.1 Bacteroidales bacterium
CGTGGATAAACACCCCATGGTAAAAAAAGCCTTCGTTAGTTCGGGCTTGCGTTATGATCTGTTTTTAACGGATGATCCAGACAAAAACGACGCCATGGGTTATGATGAATATATGCGTCAGTTATTTACCCGGCATGTGAGTGGACGCTTGAAAGTAGCCCCCGAGCATACCAGCGACCAGGTGCTCAAAACCATGCGCAAACCCAGCTTTAAGCTTTTTTATAAACTCAAGGAAAAATTTGACCAGATTAATCTTCAAACAGGCCTGAAACAGCAATTGATTCCCTATTTCATTTCAAGTCATCCTGAAAGTCGTTTAGAAGACATGGCACAACTGGCCGCTGATACCAAAGCCCTGGGCTTCAGACTTGAACAGGTGCAGGATTTTACACCTACACCGATGACGGTTGCCACAGTGATGTATTACAGCGGTTTTGATCCTTATACCTTAAAACCTGTTTTTACAGCAATAACAAAACCTGAAAAAACTGCCCAGCAAAAATTCTTTTTCTGGTATAAGCGTGAAAATCAAAGCTGGATTCGTCAAAAATTGGCACAGATAGGCAGAGATGATTTGACACAAAAGCTGCTCTCTTTTGATAAAAACCCCAAAAATGACCACAAGTCAAAAAGGAAAACATCTCGATAGCAAGATTATTTTTTCGGCATTCTTGCAGTCGCTCAGCAGTTTCTTGCTGGCTTATTTGGTTGTTTACCTTTTCTCAGGCTTAGCGGTTCTCTATATAGCCTATGACCTCGATATTCCGGCATCGCTTCAATTAAACAAGTTTTCGTTCGAAACTCCTTTCGATTCTCCCTTGTGGACCAAGGACGCCATTGTTAGCGTGTTTATGGCACAACCCGTTAGCAGTTTTATAATGGGTACAATCAGTATTTTGCTGCTTTTACTGGTCAAACCGAAACAATTTTGGGTGCAACTATTTTTTATCTGGTTTTTCCTGCATGGTTTCAACTTCACTTTTGGTGTGCTAAGTGAAGATATCATACTGCAAAGAGGAATGTTTCGCGTAGCTACAGTAATGGATATCAGGCAAGTGATGCTAATCCTAACCATTGGGATTTCCATGTTTTTTTTAATCAAAGCCGGTTCACTTACAGGAAAACTACTCTATTCAAAGGTGTTTCAACTTTTTCCTGACAACAAACACACGCGTAAATGGAATTTTTTGCTTGTCATTTTTCTTCCTTATTTTATAGGTAGCATTTTAATTCTGTTATTAACACTGGGCAAAAACGACCTTAAGGACTACCTCTTGAAACTTGCAATGTTTATAAGTTTAACACCAGTAATCTTTGCTCAAATCCGAAATGCCCTGACAAAAAAAGACTATTTACCTCCGAAGTTAGTTCCCGGAATACTCCTGTTTATCATCACCCTGATTACATGCGGTATATTTTATTTCTCGCTGAAAAACGGTATTACCATAGGCTGAAATTCCCGAAAACTTATTCTCGTTCTGGAATTAAATCATTTTTCATATCTTTCGGCATTAAAAATAAAACCCAAATTTATGAACCTACTAAATTTACGTATTTGGCTTGTGTTTGGCTTGTTACTGGCATTTTCGTTTGCCGGAACAACAGTTTTGGCACAGCGTAACAAAAAAAAATCAGAAGCTGTTGATACCCTCAAATCATCAGATCTTTCAGGTTTAAAATGGAGAAACATTGGACCGGCATTTACCTCAGGTCGCATCTCCGATTTTGCTGTAAACCCCAACAATCACAGCGAGTATTATGTAGCTGTTTCTTCCGGACACATCTGGAAAACAGACAACAACGGCACAACTTTTAAACCCATTTTCGACAATTATGGTGCCTATGCCATTGGCTGTCTGGCCATGGATCCCAACAACCCCAATGTTGTTTGGGCAGGAACTGGCGAAAACAACCATCAGCGCGCATTGGGCTATGGAAATGGCGTTTTTAAAACCGAAGACGGCGGAAAAAGCTGGAAAAACATGGGACTGAAAGATTCGCGACAGATTGGAATGATACAAGTTGATCCGCGAAACAGCAATGTTATTTATGTTGCAGCCGAAGGTTCAGTGTGGGGCCCCGGCGGCGAACGCGGACTTTATAAAACAGAAGACGGCGGCAAAAACTGGACAAAAATCCTTGACATTTCAGAAAATACCGGCGTTAACAACGTGCTGCTTCACCCAGAAAATCCCGATATTATTTTTGCAACAACCGAACAACGCAGGAGACATTTCTTCTCTAAAATTGGCGGAGGCCCCGAAACAGCCGTTTACCGCTCAACTGATGCCGGCAAAAGCTTTGACAAAATCACCAAAGGCCTGCCATCAGCGCATATGGGTGGCATGGGTATTGCCATCCCGCAGGGGAATCCGGATATTGTTTACCTGATTATCGAAGCTGCTGACGAACAGGGTGGCTTTTTCCGCTCAACTGATCGTGGCGCTTCATTCGAAAAAATGAACAAATACAGTAGCAGTGGCCAATATTATAACGAATTAGTTTGCGACCCTAGTGATCCGAATGTGGTTTATTCTATGGATACTTATACAAAAGTTACGCGCGATGGTGGAAAAACCTGGAGCAATGTTAGTTTGAATGAGCGCCATGTGGATGATCATGCCATGTGGATAGATCCCGACGACAGCAACCACTGGATGATCGGCGGCGATGGTGGCATTTACGAAACTTTCGACAACGGCACCCATTACATCCACAAAACCAATCTTC
>JAGYNM010000183.1 GCA_018399335.1 Bacteroidales bacterium
CGAGACGAAGATCTTGGGCGTAAAATAACTTATATTCAATCATTTATAGCAGGTTTTGCAGTCTTGCTAATCGCTATGTATCTCAATAACATCTACGCATACATTCAAAATGGCGTTATTGATCCTGAATATTTGGCACAAAAGGCTGATGATTTTATCCTTTCAATGGAAGGTAAAGTTCCGGAAGAAACATTGGATTCAATTATCGATAGCTTCGCTGAATCGCTAAATGCAGGCAAGGCTTTCGTAAAAAGCCTTTGGCTTTCACCAATCATTGCTTTAGGGCTAAGTGCGATTATCAGTATTTTTATCAAGAAAGACAAAACAATAGAACAAATCGGGTAGGGGATATGATTGATATATCAGTAGTTGTACCATTATTAAATGAAGAAGAATCCTTACCTGAGCTGAGCGAATGGATTGATAGGGTAGCGTTGGAAAACAAGTTAAACTACGAATTGATTTTTGTTGATGATGGTTCAACAGATGATTCTTGGAAAGTGATCAACGATTTAGCTTCAAGAAATAGCGCCATTAAAGCATTACGCTTCAGGCGAAACTATGGAAAATCTGCTGCCCTCAACGAAGGTTTTAAAATAGCCCAGGGCAGTGTTGTAATTACCATGGATGCTGATCTTCAAGACAGCCCGGATGAAATTCCCGAATTATTTGAAATGATTACAGCGCAGGGTTTCGACATGGTTTCGGGCTGGAAGAAAAAACGCCACGACCCCATTTCCAAAACACTGCCTTCACGTTTTTTTAACGCTACAACTCGAAGAATTTCAGGTATTCCGCTGCATGATTTCAATTGTGGTTTGAAAGCTTATTCGAATGATTTGGTGAAAAACCTGGAGGTGCATGGCGAGATGCATCGCTATATCCCTGTAATAGCAAAGTGGACAGGATACAAGAAAATCGGAGAAAAAGTCGTGCAACACCGCGAACGCAAATATGGTCGCACAAAATTTGGCATTAGCAGATTTGTGAAGGGATATCTTGATTTGCTATCAATCACTTTTGTGTCGAAATTTGGCAAACGACCGATGCATCTTTTTGGTGCGCTGGGTAGTCTGCTTTTCTTTTTAGGTTTTATGATTGCCGGATATCTGGCCTACGCCAAGTTTTTTATGGCAGCCTATCGGATGACAGAACGACCTTTGTTTTATTTCGGATTGTTAGCCATGATTCTGGGTACGCAGCTATTTTTAACTGGATTTCTGGCGGAGATGATATCCTTACAAACGCGTGATAAACAATCCTATCACATCAAAGAAACCATTAATTTTAATAAAGAAAGTATTACATAATGAGAATTCATTTAGTGTCAGGAGGTTGTGGTTTTGTGGGCCGCAACATGGTAAAACGATTATTAAAAACTACTAAGGATTACGTATTTATGGTGGATGACTTATCGATTGGCCGACATCCAGCAGAATGGCTCGAAGGGTTTGAATCAGAGCCACTTGCCGATGCAGAGCTTATCGGAAAGGAAAAGCGTTTGATCTTCTGGAAAGGAGATTTTCGTAACCTGCTTTTTTATATGCGCGAAAACCCACGCTACATCCAGGAAAAGTATAATATTGATTTTGAGCGCTTTTCGGATGTCTTCCATTTTGCAGCTATTGTTGGAGGCCGCATGAAAATAGAAGGTGACCCAATGATGGTGGCACTCGATCTTTCAATTGATGCCGAATTTTTTTATTGGATTACACAGCATAAACCTGAACGGGTACTTTATCCCAGTTCAAGCGCTGCTTACCCTGTAAGCCTGCAAACAACTACAGATGCAGTGGCCCTCTCGGAAGGGGATATTGATTTCAACAAAAACCTTGGGACGCCTGACATGACTTATGGTTGGTCGAAACTAACCGGCGAATTTCTGGCACAGATAGCTGCACAACATTATGGTGTGCCGGTAGTTTGCATCAGACCGTTCTCAGGCTATGGCGAAGACCAGGAGCTAAGCTATCCGGTGCCTGCGATTGCTGCACGTGCCGCAAAAAAAGAAGATCCTTTCGAAGTTTGGGGTTCAGGAAAACAAGGCAGGGATTTTGTTCACATTGACGATGTGCTGGATTTTATTTTTGTATTACTTGAAAATGTGAATGATGGCTCGGCATATAATATTGGCTCCGGACGTTTGACTTCTTTCCTTGAACTGATCGAACTTTTTGCTGATATTGCTGGTTATCAGCCACAAGTAAAGCCACTTTTGGACAAACCTGTAGGCGTGCACTCACGTTATGCAAATATGGCGCTGGTGAATGAACGTTTTGGCTGGAAACCTAAAATTTCGCTGCGCGAAGGAATGACCCGCGTTTATGAAAAGCAACTGAACGACCTTAAAAAATAATTATCAACAAGGGAGGACAGCAGTCTTCCCTTATTCATTTTCAAATAAATATGACACGAATCGTTTGTTTTGGTCCCGGGCCAAGATTTAAAGGCGGAATAGCCAATTACAACACTTCACTGGCCAAAGCTTTTGATAAACAAGATAATACAGAAGTTCATATTGTGAGCTGGACTCAGCAATACCCGGCCATAATTCCACGCGATTTTATTGATCGTAAAAGCCGAAAAGACCAGCTGGATGGCACCCAAATCAAAGTTCATTATCTCACCAATTACAATAATCCCTTTAGCTGGAACAAAACCGTTAAGGAAATTACTGCTATAAAACCCGATCTGGTTGTTTTTCAGTGGGCAATAGCTGTTCAG
>JAGYNM010000184.1 GCA_018399335.1 Bacteroidales bacterium
GAACGATGCAAATAATGCCTTGGTAGGCAATGGTGTGTCGATGGTTACCCTTTATTATCTGTTTCGTTTCTTAAAATTCTTTGATCAGCTGCTCGAAAAATCTGAAGCAGAGCATTTCAAAGTATCAGCCGAACTGGCTGAATTTTACCATAGTCTTCGCGACTGTATGCTTGATAACAAGCACTTGCTTGATGGAAAAATTAATGATTCAGAACGTAGAGATATAGTCGATAGTTTTGGAGAATCAGCATCGGCATACAGGCATCAAATTTATGAGAATGGCTTTTGGGGTAAAAAACGCAGTATTTCGCGCGCTGGACTCAAAAGTTTTACTTCGATAAGTCTGGCTTTCATAGCACATTCCATCAGGGCTAATCAACGACCTGACAAACTTTATCATGCTTATAACCTGCTTACTATTAATGGAAATAAGGCAGAAATTCATCACCTCAGCGAAATGCTCGAAGGACAGGTTGCGGTTTTAAGTAGTGGTTATTTGAGTAGCAACGATGCTTTGGAAGTACTTAATGCGCTCAAAGCCAGTTCGCTGTTCCGTCCCGATCAATATTCCTATATTCTTTATCCCAAAAAGGAACTCCCGGGATTTTTACAAAAGAACAATATCCCCAGCCAAGCCGTCACTTCATCAAAATTATTTCAAAAACTTGTCGCAGATGGCAACCGAACAATCATTGAAGAAGATGTAGCCGGAGGTTTTCATTTCAACGGTAATTTCCGCAATGCCAGTGATCTGAAAACTGCAATCGATCGTTTGCCCGGAAAATATGCTACGCTGGTTGAGCAAGAAAGAAAACTTTTATTGGATATTTTTGAGCAAGTGTTTAATCACAAGGCCTTTACAGGGCGTTCAGGCACCTTCTATGCTTTCGAAGGATTAGGGTCGATTTATTGGCATATGGTTTCCAAATTGCATCTGGCCGTTCAGGAAACTTGTCTGAAGGCCGTTAATGGAAAGACTGATGAAGTTGTTGCTGGTGAATTACTTGCGCATTATTATGAGATAGATGCCGGCATTGGAGTGCATAAATCCCCCGAACTTTATGGTGCATTTCCAACCGATCCTTATTCGCACACGCCTTTCCACCGTGGCGCACAGCAGCCGGGGATGACAGGCCAGGTGAAAGAGGATATACTGGTGCATCATGGCGAGATGGGACTTTTTGCGCGTGATGGTCTGTTGTGCTTTAACCCGCGATTGTTGCGTAAACAGGCTTTCCTGAATCAGACAAAAGTATTCCGTTATCATGATGTGGAGGACAATACAAAACAAATCACTTTAAACGCTGGCCAACTGGCATTTACGTATTGTCAAACACCAGTGGTTTATACTTTGTCGGATCACAGTAATATGACGGTTTTTTTCGCCGATGGCAGCCACAAAAGCTTTGATCAGCTGCAAACTGATGCCATTGTGAGTGAGGCAGTTTTTGGCCGGAAAGGGACAGTTGATCGCATTGAAGTCAATATTGATATTAAAATGCTCAAGTGATCACCAAATTAAGTTGAGACGCATGAAAACAGTTTTCAAATTTAATTTCATCTTGTTGGTTTTGATGGCCACTTTATTGGGGATGTCGGCATGCAATCAAGTACAGAAAATGGAAGAACAAAAAACCGATAACGATAAAGAAAGTGTTTTACAAACAGCTGATCAGCTGCTGGCAGGGTATTCCGCTGCTGTTTGCTATTCTGGCTTTCGAACCGGTCAGCATCCCGATAGGGGAGCCGGAGCAGTAAATCCTTCTTATGAAGAAATTTATGAAGACCTGCAGCTGCTTACCGCTAAAACGCCTTTTAGACTGATTCGGCTTTACGATTGTGAGGAAAACAGCCAGATGGTGCTTGAAGTGATACGGCAATACGATTTGGATTTTAAGGTGATGCTTGGTATATGGCTCAGGGCCGAGCTGAGTGCGCACGAAACCTGCGAATGGCTTACCGAACCTATTCCTCAGCAAGTGCTTGATGAAAATAAATTGAAAAATACGGCTGAAATTGCTAAAGGCATCGAGCTTGCCAATATTTATAAAGATATCATCGTAGCTGTGAATGTTGGCAATGAAGCCCTTGTGGAATGGAACGACCATATGGTTGATACAGACTCAATTATCACCTATGTGAAACGGGTGCAGGAAAATATCGAGCAGCCTGTAACGGTAGCTGATAACTACAAATGGTGGGCGGATCATGGCAAGGAACTAGCTAAAGCTGTTGACTTTGTATCTATTCATGTGTATCCCATTTGGGAAAACAAAGACATTGATGAAGCAATGGCTTATTCCATCGAAAATGTGTTGGAAGTAATGCAGGCATTGCCCGAAGCCGAGATTGTAATCTCAGAAGCTGGTTGGGCAACTACAGCTTCAGAATTTGGAGAAAGGGCAAGCGAGGCCAAACAAACGATTTACACAGAAGCGCTGTTGAAATGGGCAGACCGCAATAATATCACCACCTTCATTTTTGAAGCTTTCGACGAAGACTGGAAAGGCAATCCCAATGATCCTCTTGGAGCTGAAAAGCACTGGGGAGTTTTTAAGGTGGACAGATCGCCCAAACAGGTAGTTAATCTTTTGGAAAGTATGTCAGTAAAACCCAAGAATCCAATCCCAAATGAATAAAGCAATCGGCAAGCTATCCATCAAAGAAAAAATTGGGTATGGCCTGGGCGATACTGCTTCTCACTTTGTGTGGGATATGGT
>JAGYNM010000185.1 GCA_018399335.1 Bacteroidales bacterium
AACAAAAGGATTTTTTTCAGGAAAAGCTTTTGCCTTTGGTCGAAGGGATTATTGATGATCATGCAGCTTACAGCCTTGATGGGCTAAAAACGCTAAAAGAAGAAACAGCCATACTCCTCTTTCTGTCGGATGGTGATTTGCGTGAAGCTTTGCCCATAGTGCTCGAAAAGAGGCTTAAGCTTGCCGTTTTGCCGCATCCCGAAGCAAAGGAAGCCTGCATAGGCTTGGGCGTTAGCCGTCAATTGGAAAAGGCAGTTGACCACCTGAAAAAACTTGAGGAACCGGTGCTTACTGATGTGCTGTATTGTAATGATCAAGTGGTTTTTAATCAGGTTTCGGTTGGCGAAACTTTTATGACCAACAGTCATTTTGGTGCGTTTAATTTCTTTAGGACAGGAAGTTTCAAAAGCCTCAAAAGATTGTTTAAGACGCGATTTTTCAGGGTGAATATTGGTTTGCCCAACGACAATACCATCAAAACGGCTGTTGCTGGTATCACCATTTCGGAGCACCGTAAAAGCTCTTTGCTGTCGCGGCTGGTTTTGGAAGACTCATCTGTTAACGACGGTTTGTTGCACGCCCTGTTAATCAGTCCGAGAAGCATTTCGCAGATGCTGCGTTATCTTTTTGGCTTTTTCAAAAATGGCAAACGCCTTCCTGACTTTGCTGCTCACCTGAAAGTTTCATCGCTTCTGCTTGAATTTCCGGAAGGAGAAAAGATTTTTGTGCACGATGCAAAAGTGCGTAAAGCTGATAAACTGGAGTTTGCAATGGGGGAGCTGCAGCTTCAATTGTATCCGGGTGCTTTATTGGAACTGCCCGAACCGGCAGGAAAACCAGGAGAACTCATTAAAACGAAAGCATTGGCGGGCGAGCAGACAGCCCGCGAACTTACGGGCCGCAACATTCCATTGATCAGGCAGGCCTCAACAGATGAGTTTAAAGAGCTTTTTCAGCTGCTGCGCGAAAATGCCAAATCAAAATCATCGTATCTGGTGCTTATGGTGCTTTCGACCATGCTGGCAACCTTCGGATTGTTTGCCAATTCCAGCCCCGTGGTAATTGGTGCGATGATACTGGCACCGCTGATGAGTCCGATTATCTCGTTGAGTATGGGCGCACTTCGTCAGGATAAATCGCTTATCATCCAAAGTGCTAAAACCATCTTAACAGGGATGGGAATTGCCATGCTTTTTGCAGTGATATTAACCTGGTTTACGCCCATTCAGGCAGCCGGACATGAAATACTCTCTCGTACCCGGCCCAATCTGCTGGATCTTGGGGTGGCGGTTATTTCGGGTATTGCCGGGGCCTACGCTCATGCCCGTGAGGAGGTAGCTAAAACCCTGGCTGGTGTGGCTATTGCAGTGGCTTTGATACCGCCTCTGGCTGTTTCGGCTATCGGACTGGCATGGCTCGATTGGGAAGTGGCGCTGGGAGCATTGCTCTTGCTTATCACCAACCTTGCTGGGATTGTGCTGGCAGGATCGTTCACGTTTATGTTGCTCGGATTTAGCCCTTTTAAATTGGCAACAAGGGGCATGCTGATCTCGCTGTTGGTGGTATTACTGCTCAGTATCCCACTGGCATTGAGTTTTGGGCAAATGGTGCGGGTGCACAGGTTTACGCGCGAGATGGAAAAAATGGAATATGAAGGATTGCATATCAAGGATGTGCAGGTGCAAACCCTCAACCCCTTGCGTATTGGCTTGAAACTGGTAACGGAAGAACCTTTGACTACCAATCAGTTGGACACCTTTAAACTGGAGGTGGAAAAACATCTGGAGCGGGATGTTGAGCTGGAGGTGGTTTTGGCGTTGGAGCGATAATGCACCAGCTAATTCTTTGTTTAATTCCTGCTCGTTTTATCAGATTTGTTATTGAGACTAATCTAAAATTATCAACAACAGATATCTCTATAGATGTGTTGATAAGTAATATTAAAGAGCTTTGATGATCTGGGTAATCTGGGAGGAATGATTAATAAGTCGTTTTTCAAAAGAGACCTCCTCATTGGATCTATCGAAAAAAAAGCGGGAGCCAAAACCCCCGCTTTCGTCGTTCAGTAAAATAGTAGTCTTAGAGATTAAACTTTTCAGCAAGGTCAACAACGCGGCAGCTGTAGCCCCATTCGTTGTCGTACCAGGCCAGTACTTTTACAGTTTTACCCATTACCATAGTGCTTTTGGCATCGAAGATGGATGAGTGGCTGTTGTGCACGATATCAACCGATACAATTTCGTCTTCGGTATATTCAAGGATTCCTTTCATCGGGCCTTCAGCAGCTTCTTTGATAGCTGCATTGATCTGATCTTTAGTAGCTTCTGTTTTCAGGTTAACTACCAGGTCAACCAGCGAACCTGTTGGTGTGGGAATACGAACTGCCAAACCGTCGAGTTTTCCAGCCAGTTCAGGAATAACGATACCAACAGCTTTTGCAGCACCTGTAGTAGTAGGAATCTGCGAGAGCGCTGCCGAACGGGCGCGGCGCAGGTCGCTATGCGGAGCGTCCAAAATCACCTGATCGTTGGTATAAGCATGGATGGTTGTCATATAACCATTTTCGATGCCAAAACGATCGTTCAACACCTTGGCAACAGGAGCCAGACAGTTGGTGGTGCAACTTGCGTTTGAAATGCACTGATCGCTGTCTTTCAGGTCGTTGTCGTTAACACCCAAAACGATGGTAGCGTCAATTTGATCTTTTGAAGGAACAC
>JAGYNM010000186.1 GCA_018399335.1 Bacteroidales bacterium
TGGCATCGGCACCTGGGGCCTCAACAAAACTGTTGGCTGGGGCTGGGGTATTACTAACTTTGTTTGGTGGGTTGGTATTGGCCATGCCGGTACTTTTATCTCAGCGATTCTATTGTTATTCAGACAGAAATGGCGTACCAGTATCAACCGTTCAGCCGAGGCGATGACGCTTATCGCTATTGCCTGTGCCGGATTTTTTCCTTTGATTCACATGGGGCGTTTGTTGCTGGGTTTCTTTATCTTTCCATATCCTAATACCAGAGATTTGTGGGTAAACTTTAACTCACCACTTTTGTGGGATGTTTTTGCTATCTCTACTTATTTTGCTGTATCACTCATATTTTGGTATGTAGGTTTGATTCCTGACCTGGGAACAGTTCGCGACAAAGCAAAGACAAAAATTCGCAAGGCTATCTATGGGTTTTTGAGTTTTGGCTGGACTGGTTCAGCAAGACATTGGTCACGTCACGAAACTGTAAGTTTGATTTTGGCTGGTTTGGCCGCTCCACTGGTGCTTTCGGTTCATACTATCGTTAGTTTCGACTTTGCAACCTCGGTAATACCAGGATGGCATACCACGATTTTCCCACCATATTTTGTTTCAGGTGCGGTGTTCTCTGGTTTTGCTATGGTGCTAACGCTGCTTATAGTGGCGCGTAAGGCATTGAACCTGGAAGAATACATTACAGTAAACCATATTGAATCGATGAATAAGGTAATTATCCTCACAGGTTCTATTGTGGGGATTGCTTATATCACAGAGTTTTTTATGGCCTGGTATTCAGGTGTTGAATATGAACAGTATGCCTTTATGAACAGGGCTTTTGGTCCTTATGCCTGGGCCTACTGGATTATGATGACTTGTAATGTGGTTACGCCTCAGTTGTTTTGGTTCAAAAAGATCAGAACGAGTTTGGTAGCCACTTTTATCATTTCAATTTTTGTGAACATTGGAATGTGGTTCGAACGATTTGTAATTGTTGTAACTTCTCTGCACCGCGATTTCCTGCCTTCCAGCTGGGTTATGTATAGCCCTTCACTTGTTGAGGTAGGTTTGTATGTGGGTACTATAGGTTTATTCTTTACCTTGTTTCTGCTTTTTATCAGGGTATTTCCTGTTATTGCAATTGCTGAGGTTAAAAGTGTTTTGAAGTCATCAGGAGATCATAAAAAAACAGCGCATCATGAATAAAGATTATATCACCGCTTATTATTATGACGAAGAAGAGCTATTAGATGGCATTCGTCAGTTAAAAGAAAAAGGATTGGAAATCCTTGATGTGCTTACACCATTTCCTGTTCATGGGTTGGACAAAGCATTAGGAATGAGGCGTTCACGACTTACAAGGGTTGCCTTTTGGGGAGGTGTTGTTGGAGCAGCTACTGGTTTTTTCTTTCAAGCCTGGGTTTTTACCAAAGCCTATCCCCTCAATTTTGGAGGTAAACCTTTCTTTGCTGTACCTTCCTTTATGCCCGTAACTTTTGAACTGGCGGTTCTTTTTGCTGCCTTTTCGATGGTGTTTGCTTTTTTAATTTATTTCAAGCTGGGGCCGGGGGCTAAAACAGTAATCCACGATGAACGCATTACCGATGATCGTTTTCTGGTAGTGGTGAATCTCAAGGAAGAGGGAGCTCAAGAACAAATTGAAAAGGCACTGCACGATGCAGGAGCCGAAGGTATAAAACGCAACGCATAGAAATTTAAGCCATGGAAAATACAACTTTTAAGCTAACTAAAAACCTTAAAATGGCAGGTATCGCTATGGTGGCCATCGGCTTACTTGCTCTTGTGTATGGATGGATTGCAGGATTGGAAGCCGACAGGATTTATGCCAACCTGCACCTGAATAGTTTTTATTTTGTAAGTATGGGATTGATTGGATTATTCTTTGTTGCTGTGCATGCCATTGCCGAATCGGGCTGGCAGGTTAGCATGCAAAGAGTAGGTGAAGCCATGAGCATGTTTATTCCTGTTGGAGGAATAATAATGCTGATAGTTTTCCTTTCTGGTGGCATGCATCACCTGTTTGAATGGACCCACGAAGATCACTTGGATCATATTTTAATTAAGAAAGTGGCCTATCTTAATCAGCCTTTCTTTTATATTCGGTTTGTTGTGTTTTTTGCCGGCTGGGTGCTCCTGGCATGGCTGATTCGCAAAACTTCGCGTCAGCTTGATATGAATGGAGACATTCAATACTTTCACAGATTAAGAAAATACAGTGCATTTTATGTAGTATTTTTAGCAATCACCAGCGTGGTTTCGTCTTGGGACTGGTTGATGTCGATAGATGCTCACTGGTTCAGTACTTTGTATGGCTGGTATGTATTTAGCAGTATGCTCGTTACAGGTTTTTCAATGATTGTGATTTTCGTGTTTGTGCTGCAACGCATGGGTTATATGAAACATGTAAACGAAGAACATATCCACGATATGGGTAAATATATGTTTGGGTTGAGTATTTTCTGGGCTTACCTTTGGTTTTCGCAATATATGCTGATTTGGTACGCCAATATTCCGGAGGAAACAATCTACTTCTACGAAAGACTTAAATATTTTGATACGGTATTTTATTTTAATCTGATAGTGAATTTTGCAATTCCGTTCCTGTTGATGATGCCACGTAATGCTAAGAGGGTTTATTGGGTGGTTATCCCTGTTGCCAACAA
>JAGYNM010000187.1 GCA_018399335.1 Bacteroidales bacterium
AACCCGTGCCTACCTGGTTTGTTATCCTGCAAACCGATAGCCTGCTCAATGTGCGTTGGGAAAGGTTCTATGGCGGCAATGCCAATTATTTGATGATGAACCTGATCGCCACACGCGATGGCGGCTGCCTGGTAGCAGGCACACGCTACGATTATATGAACGATCCCGTGCCGCAAACCGATATTATCGTGCTCAAACTTAACAGCGAAGGCCTGCTGGTAGGAGACCACGAACTGCCCGAAACCCGCATGCACGAAGCCATCGTATATCCCAACCCAGGCACGGATGCCCTGCAGATACGACTGGCCGTGCAACACCCCACGGCCCTGGTTGAGTTGTTTGATGCCAACGGCAGGCTTGTGCTCAGCCAACAACTGCACCAAAAGGAAAGCCGCATAGCTGTGGATCATTTGCCTTCTGGCACCTACATTTACAGATTGAGTGCTGATACGGGTTTGCTGGAGAACGGGAAGTGGGTGAAATTGTAAATGAAGCTTTTCAGAAGTTTTTAGTCAAAAAAATAGTTGTTTTTTACTTAGCAAATAAAGCGTAAATCTCAGGAAAATAGTAACTTTACCTACTCAAATCTTAGCAAAAACTCCAAGATGAATAAAGATATACGCTGGCAACAACGATTCATGAATTTTAAAAAGGCATTCAATCAATTCTCAAAGTTTATTGAGCATAAAGAGTTGAATGAAATGGAGCAGCAGGGTCTGATCAAAGCTTTTGAATACACTTATGAATTGAGTTGGAAAACACTTCAGGATTTATTACGAGATAAGGGATATAGCCAGATAGCTGGCCCTAAACCGGTTATTGAGCAAAGTTTTCAGGATGGTTATATCAGTGATGGTAAAGGCTGGATGAGAATGCATCAAAGCAGGAATCTTGCCAGTCATACCTACGATGAAGAAACAGCAGCTGCATTAATTGAAGGAATAAGAAATGAATATTTTTATCTTCTGCAAAACTTATTCAATCGGTTAGAGGAAGAAAAATCAAATTCCAATAATTCATTATTTGATGCGTAACGATTTAAATGTTGGATTGAACATCAATGATTTAGAAAGCATTAGAAGGGTTATCAAAAGCTTTCCTAAAATTGAAGATGCAGTATTGTTTGGCTCACGAGCCAAAGGAACTTATTCCAATGGTTCAGATATAGATATTGCATTAAAAGGAGGCAATATGCTGCTCAATGATATGCTGGATCTGTCAAATGCATTAGAAGAATTATTGCTTCCCTATAAGTTTGATTTAATCCTATATGACCGCATTACAGAAAGTGCCTTAATTGATCATATAAACAGAGTCGGGATATCACTAATGTAACTGCATAGCAGCAGATCATTTACCCTCCGGAGCATACATCTACCGCCTAAGCGCTGACACGGGTTTGCTGGAGAACGGGAAGTAGGTGAAAATGTAAAAACTCCACTGCTCATTTGTAAATAAAGCTTTTACCAAAAAATATAAATGATTCTAATTACAATCACTTGAGGCAATCATTTTTAGGTTGCCTCTTTCTTTTTAACTAAAAACACTTATTCTGAGAAAAAGTAAATAGTCTGCAATGCTTTTACTGAGCGATCAGCATAAAACTCTTCCGGGTGAAAAAGCCTGAACCTGCCTCCCGAGCTGTCTTGTTGTGAAATATCCAAAATCGGGCTTAAACCATCCGGCCTGTTGAATAGTTCACTATAGCTGTATACAGCACGATAACCATCAGCGCCGGCAAAGCAAACCAGCCCGCTGCGGTTTAATTCGGGATCAAAAACATCAACAATATCTTCCAGCATTTTACTCAATGCAACGCCCTTAAATCCATCATTTGGGTGAAAACCCATGCCCATACCGTAAAAATTGGTGATGTATTCATGCGTTGGAAGGTCTTTTGGAATAGTTGTAATTGTTTTAAGCAAGCTGTCTCGTTTCCAAAAGGCAATGTTTTCGGCATACAAAGGTTCCATATCCCTGGTGATGGGGAAGTCTTTTTGGTCGAAAGAGCGTATTTCAATACTTGTTGGATTTTCGATATTGCGAAAAGCAAAAAGATCACGGGCTGATACGAGTTTCCAGCTGTCGGCAACCGGATAATCCACTTCCTTGCGATAGGGTTTGATGGGTGCCGATTCGGTGGCAATTAGTATCTGATGCGGGTCGGCTGTCAAAAAGATTTCAGCCCAGCTAAAAACAGCAGTTTCTTCGGCTGCATTGCGCACAATCACATACAAATCAATGATTGGACGAAAAGCCTCCTGATTTTTTTTCGCCAGTTCTACAGTATTGAGCATATCGAAAAGCGAATAGCCTTTGTAGCGATAGGCTCCAATAAAATTTATCCCTGAACTGTCATAAAGCGATTCTTTTACAATTACTTCGCGCTTATACAGCTTGCTGAAGTCAAGAGTTTCATTGTTTTTTACTTCACCGCTAACCAGTATTTCTCCCATTGGCAAAGCGGTTTCTTCCGTACGGTGAAACAGGCTGTTTCCTCCCTGTGGCATTCCGGTAGCCCCGCTGATGGCATCGGCCTGCTGATCAAAAAAAGAACAAGCCGGACTGAATAGAAATATCAGTCCGGCAGTTGCGTTTATCCATTTTGATAAGATTTTCATCATCAGTCTTTTCGCATCTCAATCAAAATATCGAGCATTTTTATGGC
>JAGYNM010000188.1 GCA_018399335.1 Bacteroidales bacterium
AAGATATGAGGAAAAAGATCAAGACTTGGGCCGGCTAAAGTAGTGTTGACATGACACTAGCGGTTCTCCTCCATTTTTACCATAACTGGCAATTCCGGAAACAGTAGTTTGCGCATGGGTTACATTAAAGGCACATGCCATGATGAAGATGGCAATAAACTTAGGGTAATTAACAAAATTTTTCATTTCTTTGGTTTTTGGAATTTTAATTAAAAACATAATTCATTTTGTTAATCAGAAAAATCCGGAAAAGTAACTGATGAGTTTATGTTTTTTTTAAAACTTTATTTTTTTTCATGTAATAAAATATTGTAAATCATATAGATAGCTCAAACACCTCTAATGCAGATTCAAAAATTTGAATATTTTTGTGTTACCTTTTCAAAAAAATCGGATTAAGGAATGAAATCATCCACCACTGAGTCAGATGAGTTGTTGAAATGCATTGCCGAAGCAAAAGCAGAAACACTTAAGATGATTTACAGGAGCTGCTATCCTCCTGTACGGAGGATGGTGATAAACAATTCGGGTAGTTATGCTGATGCTGAGGATGTTTTTCAGGATGCTGTTACTATTGTGTTCAGACGTGCCAGGCAAGGCGAATTGCATTTATTTCCCAACACGGGCATCTGCACATTGCTCTTTGCTATTGCCCATAAGTTGTGGTTGCAAAAGCTCACCTATAGTAAAAAGGTAAAAGCTGCCGGGCAACAGATTGATGAGGTTATTGCATTGCCCCTGACCATCGAAAATGAAATCAATGGTCTGGAATCGGAAAAACTGAGGATATGCCAAAAGCATTTTATGCAGATGGCCGAAAAATGTCGCCTATTGATGAAACTTTTTATGAAAGGATTGCAAATGAAGGAAATAGCAGAGATCATGGATTTTGATTCGGAGGATCAGGCCAAAACAGCCAAATACAGATGTAAAAAGACCCTTGCCAATCGCATACTGAACGACAAGGAATACAAAGCATTATTGTAATACAAAAAGACATGGAAGATCTATTTGAAAAGGTAAACCGCTATGTGGAAGGTAAAATGGACCCGGCTGAAAATCAGGATTTTGAAGCAAAATGCAAACACGATCCCCATACAGCTGCTGCTCTTAAGCTTTGGACTGATTTGGATAACATGGATCAAACCGTTGAAGCTGAACTGAACCTGCGTGAGCAATTAAAGGATATCCATCAGCAGCTTTACAACGAAAAATCAGCAGATCGTAGTCGTTTTTTTTTCACCAAATCCTATTGGTTTGCTGCGGCATCAATCGCCGCTTTACTTATCCTGATTGCCAGTATTTTAATCCTGATGTTGCCCGGCAAGCCAGCCGGTAACGAAGAGCTTTTTAGTAGGTATTATCATCCCGAACAGCTTGTAGAATATAGCCGGTCGGCCCAACAGCCATTTGCCGCAGCTGTACGACTTTTTCAGCAGGCCGATTATGCCGCTGCAGCAGCTTCGTTCAACCAATTGCTTAAGCAGGATACCGCTAACTATCGCCTCATGCTATATACAGGCCTGGCTGAAACAGGAGCCGGTAATTATGAATATGCCATCACAGCCTATCAGGATATTTTGAAAGCCGATGCCAACCTCTATAGCGGATATGCCCGGTGGTTTCTTGCTTTGGTTCACCTCAGAACCGGGCAAACCGACACGGCCATTGAAGAACTCGGCTATATAGCACGCACTAAAGGCCACCCCTTCAAAAAAGAAGCAACTGAGCTGTCTGCCATCCTTAACCGGCGAAAATAAAGTTGTTGCTGTGGCCATCAGTCAGGGCGCGACTCCAAGTCGCAGCCTGACTACCAACCCAACACGCGATTCTAAGTCGCACCCTGCCTGCCTGAGCTTTTTTTTGATTTTTTTACTATGCTTACTTATTGATATATAAGCATATACAAAAAACATAGGGTCTTTTTTCAAAAAAAGTTTCATTTTTTCTGTTACCTTTTGCTTTTTTCGGGATTAAGGGGTAGAAAGTTTATACATGAACCTAAACCCATTTATCATGAAATTTATCGACCGGACCTTGGCCACCACAGCCTGTCCAAATTGCGGACAGCCCTATACAGAGGCAGTTTACAACAAAGCAAACAATCGTATTGAACCGTTTTTCCTCTATCAGGCAGTATGCTGTCAAAGTATTTACTGCACAGCCTGCAACCCATATCCTGTTGAATCCAATGGCATGGTGAGCATGAGTGGGGAATGTTATTTCTGCAAGTCGAAAAACCGTATCAGTGACGCAGCCGGGATGACAGCCAACGGCAGCCAAATACTACGGTTGCTATACAGGGGCAAGCGGTATAGCTTGTATAATGGGTACGGGATTCGTAATATAAAAAAGACCTTCAAGGTTTTAGAAACCTTGAAGGTATGAGGTACTATACTTACCGCCTTTTCGAATAGCCAAAACTATTATCTTTGAGGTACTAAGTGCCAAACAAAACGAACTCAAAAAAAAGGAACTGATGGAACAGCTCGAAACAAAGGATAACCAATTGCCGGAGTATATGATTGAAACCCTAACAGTAACAGGCAAGCAAGGCCAAAAGATGTGGAATACACAAGAACTGGAGCCAGGCACCTATTACTACACCCTCATAAATGCAGGACAGCACAA
>JAGYNM010000189.1 GCA_018399335.1 Bacteroidales bacterium
GTCTCAAAAACCAGTGAGGTAACACTCGTGCCGGTTCGACCCCGGCTCCGGGTACGATATGTACACAAAAAAGGCTGATAATACTTTGATTATCAGCCTTTTTTTTGAGGTATGACAAAAATTGTCATGTCTGTTTAAGTGTATTTCCTCAAAAGGACAGAAACTGTAAACATAGCACTATTGTTTAAGATAATGGGTGCCAAGCCAAAGCAATTGGGCGATTAAAAAAATAGCCAATCCGTATAAGGTTGTAATCAGAGATACTTTTAGTCCGCCGGCAAGCATGGCAGGTGGCACATGACCCATTTGCTGAATCACACTGAAAGCATCAAACAGTCCAATTAACTGGCCCAGAATCCCAATAATCAATGCAAGTAGCCCAATACCTCTCAAAAGCGAACGGTTTTTTTGGAGCGATTGTTCATCTGTGACTTTGTTATAGGTGTTAATACTTTGCACAATTAAAAAAATAAGCACAATTGTAAGGATGCCCATAAAAAGGGGGCCGCCTTCATAAAATAGTTTCAACATCGTTTTAGTTTTTAAGTTTATAAAATCGCATAATGGATTTTAAAACGGCCGATCTAAAATCTGATTCAAAAGTAGTGCGAAACACCAGCACATTGCAAGGTAGAAACGGGTGCTAAAGTTGTCGTTCATCGATTTTTTTTGAGCAGAATGGCTATTTTCATCACATTTGCAGTATGAAATTAAAATTTCAGTTTGTTTTCTGGTCTGCATCAGTTGTCGCTTTGGTGTTGTTGTTTCGTAATTACTACAGTAGCTTTTCTGAGACTTTTTATTTTGTTGCAATGTTGCTGCCGGTGGTGCTTGCAACCAGCTATTTTTTTAATGGAGTGCTTGTTCCTGAGTTTTTATTTCGGGGCAGGTATTGGCGTTTTCTTTTGTATAGTTTTTATATGTTGATTGTTTCACTCTACCTGGAAATGATTGTCATTTTTGTTGCCTTAATTGTTCTGGCTTCTTATTCTTATGCCAATATGAGCCCAGTTTCGTCGGATATTTTTATGCTTACGATTACCCTTTATTTCTTTGTTTTGCTTTTTAGTTTTGTTCAATTTTTTACCCGTCAGCGTAATTATCGCGCTCAAATCATAAAGCTTGAAGCCGATCATGAGAAGCAGAAAACAAAGACTATTGCTGTTAGAGCTAACCGTCAAATGAATCAATTACATTTTGACGATATCCTATATTTAGAAAGTCTGGCAGATTATGTAAAGATACATCTGGAGGGTGGTGCTGCTATAACTACAAGAGAACCTATCAGCAAACTTGCTGAAAGGCTTTCAGAGGATTTTATTCGGGTGCACCGTTCGTTCATAGTAAATCAGACAAAAATAAGCAGGTATAATAGCGAAGCCTGCTTTTTGGGTGAAGTAATGATTCCTGTAAGCCGCAGTTATCGCAGAATTGTAATGCAAAGCTTGCAGAAGAAACAGCAGTGAACAGGGTTGATCATTTCAATTTGAACGAATTTTGAATGATTGCCTTGATAATTCTTACAGAACTATTATCTTAGTGCCTTAAAGCTAAATTGGACAGTTTGTATTTTTTATCAATTATGCACTTTAACTGTTCTAAAAAACAAATAACACCACCTTATGAATAAAGTAGTAAAAAACGCACAGGAAGCCATACACGGAATAACGGATGATATGACGCTGATGCTGGGAGGCTTCGGGCTGTGCGGTATTCCAGAGAATTGCATTGCTGCGCTGGTCGAAAGCAATGTGAAAGGCCTTACCTGTATTTCGAATAATGCCGGCGTGGATGATTTCGGGCTGGGTTTGTTGCTCAAAAAGCATCAGATCCGCAAGATGATCTCGTCTTATGTGGGCGAAAATGCTGAGTTTGAGCGGCAGCTGCTGAGTGGAGAGCTGGAAGTGGAACTTATCCCGCAGGGCACGCTGGCCGAGCGATGCAGGGCCGGAGGTGCTGGAATTCCTGCCTTTTTTGTGCCTGCCGGTTATGGTACCGAGGTAGCCGAAGGAAAAGAAGTTCGGGAGTTTAACGGCAAGATGCATTTGCTCGAACATGCTCTCACTGCTGATTTTGCCATTGTAAAAGCCTGGAAAGGTGATACGCATGGTAATCTGATTTACCGCCACACGGCCAACAACTTTAATCAGGCCATGGCGATGGCAGGCAAAATCACCATTGCCGAAGTGGAAGAGCTGGTGCCGGCCGGCGAACTCGATCCCAATCAGATCCATACTCCCGGGGTATTTGTGCAAAGGATTTTTAAGGCAGAAAATCTGGAGAAAAGGATCGAATTTGTTACAACCCGCAAGTAAAACTGAAAAACGAAAATTATGGCTTTAGATAAAAATAGCATTGCCATGCGCATTGCACAAGAAATTGAAGACGGCTATTATGTCAATCTGGGAATTGGTATTCCAACCCTTGTAGCAAACTACATTCCCGATGGGATGATGGTAACGCTGCAAAGCGAAAATGGCTTATTGGGCATCGGGCCTTTCCCGCATCCTGATGAGGTGGATGCTGACCTGATAAATGCTGGCAAACAAACGATTACCTATACTAGAGGCGCTGCCTTTTTTGATTCGAGCACCAGCTTTGCCATGATTCGTGGTGGCC
>JAGYNM010000019.1 GCA_018399335.1 Bacteroidales bacterium
AAAATGCCTAAATTTGCAGACTATGTTAATGAAGCAGGTTTTGTTTTTACTACTTATTTTTTCTCTTTTTGTGCACAATATAGAAGCACAGCAACTTTTCCCTGTTCAGAAAACACTTGAGCTGGATTTGTCCAGTGCTCCAAAAATGGCATCACGCAATCAGCAGTGGATTTATTACAATGTGATAAATGATCAGCAAAAGGGTGAACCACTTAAACCGGCTTTTTGGGAATTTCTTGGAAATCTCAAACTCGAAGGCACAGCATATCGCACGAGTTTAGTCAGTTTGAAAAGTGAAGAACTTTTTGCACAACTGCCGCTTTTCTACCGTGGAATGCGCATGGATGATGTTGTGCAGCCTGATGTGATAAAGGGAAGTTTTGTGTTACGCAACAGTTCCGGAAGCGAATGGGAGCGAAGTTTTGAGCAGCAGCTTTCAGAAAACACTGCTGATTGGATTCAAATCAGCCATGTTGATTTATTTGCTCCTGATCAGAAAATTGCAGGAGCTGAGGTGAATGGGTATGATTTTTCTGAAAAGAGTAAACACGAAATTGAAAAACGGGTGCAACTGGTAAATCGTTTTTATGCTGTGGTTCATCTGTTTCAGGAATTGCTGAATAGCGCGGAACCTAAGCATGATCTCACTTTGCTGTTCTTGGCCTGGGACAAGCACAGAAAGGCAGTTCTTAGCATTGCATCAAGTATTCCTGAGTTTGAGGATGCCATTCAACCTGACAGTCTCGATAATTGGCGTAATCTGTATGATGGAATTCAACGTAAAAAGCTGCGGTTTCAAACCTTACTGGAGCAGGCAATTATTGAAGATGAGGGTGTTGAACCTTCTAAATTTGTTGTGGCATACACTAACTCCTTGAATGATTCTTATCAACGGTCGCTAAAGGTGGATTTCAGGGATCAGGAAGTTTACCAGTTTTTGGCAGTTTTGCAGGCCGACGAGCAGTTTTTGAATTTGCTCGATAGGGTAGAGGCTGAAAAATCAGTTTCTGACTTGAAAGAAAATCTGGTAGAGCAAATCTTATATGAGGCTAATAAGCTTTATTTGAAACAGGATTATGCTACTGCACATACACTTTTAAACTCGCTCTATAGTAGCGGATTAGCTAGTAGTTTTCAGGAAGGACAACAGCGATTGAATAAACTGCTGTCAGATGCACGTAAAGGTGTTTTGGAAGCTTTTTTTAAGATCAATATAAAAGCTTTGGAGGCTCAGAACAGTGAAATGGCTGACAATTACTATGCTAAATCACTTGACTTTTATGAGCAATCTTTTCAAAAAATTCCGGATGATGATATCAGACTTTCGTCAGCCCAATTGATATATGCCTATCAGCAAGTTGCAGAGCAAAAAGCTTTTTCGGAGCCACTTACGGCTCTTCAGGATTTGCGAAAGGCACTTCAAACTGCCCGAATTTTTGATAACAGGATTTTGCAGGAATCTTTACTCCAAAGGATTACAACTTTGAGTCAGCATTATCTTAATAGCCTTACTGATCAGATTGCACAATATATTCAGCAAGGAAATGTTCAGCAGGCTTATATTTTAACTGAGGAGGCCGATCACTACACTAATAGTCAAACTGATTTGGTTTTAAACATGGAAGTGCTCAACAGGCAGAAACAGGAACTTAAGGCAATGCAACGAGATGAATTGTTTGCTGTCGGGCTTGATGCAGCGCAGGCCGGAGCTTCATCCGAAGCACTGAAAACTATCTACAAAGCAAATCAACTTAATGTAAACCAATCTGAAAATCATGAGGTTGAAAATGTTGTGATTGCTAAAAAACTTATCATTGAAAAGATCAGAAGCGCCAATCAGTCTGTGTGGGCCAATGAATTGGATAAGTCCTGGGAGATTTATAATGAGGCCGAAGAAATAGCCACTTCTTTTCAATTGAACAATGATTCTGATATTAAAGATGAATTTAGGCGACTGGATGCCAATATAATAGAACGTATTTGCATGAATGAGCAAAATGCATTTGACAAAATCATGCTTGATGCTGATCGATCGCTCAGGTTTGGGCGCGTGCACGATTTAAAGCAACTCACCAAGCAGGCACGCGAACTTGTTGATAAAAATCGGGGCTGCGGTATTTCAACCACTCGGCTGGAGGAGTATGAAAAAAGTTTTGAGGAAACATTTATTTACTGGGATGCTTATCAGGAAGTGCTGAACACCATGTATTCAAAGGGATTTGATGCTGCCATTCCAGATTATCTGAAGCTGGATGAAGCCGTTAAAAATATGGATTTATCTGCACTTGGAAATCCACACCAGGATATGTATGCCTTTTTAAAAGAACAACAAAATCCTTTGCTGACGGCACTTGCAGTGGAATACTTCATCGATATTGAGGATCAGAAAGCTGCTGTGCGTTATTTCGATCTCTTTGTGCAACAGCAACCTGCAGAAGGACAATTTGAACCTTTGTTAGAAAGTGCAGCTCGGTTTTTCGCTGCCAATGATGCACTGGATGCAACTGGTAAGGACTTGTCGCAGCTTGTAAACCAATATGTTCCGGATAGTAAGACTTTCAAAACTTTCATCAAAACCTACCGAAAGATTTATAATTCCTGAACAGCAAATCAGCTAAGATTGACAACTCAACTTTTGCCCGATTCAAGGCTTTTATGTATTTTTGATTCGGTAAGAAAATCTCATTTAAAAAATTGAATTTATGAAGCTTTTATTGATCAGCAATTCTACAAATGCCGGCGAAGCCTATCTTGGCTGGCCGCAAACTTTCATCAGTGATTTTATGCAGAAACACCACGTAAAATCAGTGCTTTTTGTGCCTTACGCAGGTGTAAATTTATCCGATCAGGGCCTTGAAGCCTCCTACAATGCTTACGAAGATCGCGTGAAAAAAGTCTTTAATAGCCTCGGTTTTGAGCTTTCCTCAATCCATCATGAAGCTGATCCCGTGAAAGCTGTGCAGCAAGCAGAATGTATTGCAGTTGGCGGAGGAAATACTTTTCATCTGGTAGCGCAAATGCAAAAAACGGGCATTATGGACGCCATTCGCGAAAGAGCCTTGCAAGGCATGCCTTATATGGGTTGGAGCGCAGGATCGAATGTTGCCTGCCCAACATTACGGACTACCAACGATATGCCAATTTACGAGCCTGAAAGTTTTAATTGTCTGAACCTTATTCCTTTTCAGATTAACCCTCATTACCTTGACGCTAACCCTGAAGGTCATGGCGGTGAAACTCGCGAACAGCGCATTAATGAGTTTTTGGCTATCAATCAGGATATTACAGTTGTGGGGCTGCGGGAGGCTAGCTTGTTGGAAATGGATGGAAACGAGCTGATGCTCAAAGGTGCCCGTCCGATGCGTTTGTTCAAACATGCTGCAGATCCTGAAGAGATTAACTGTCCTGCTGATGTCAGCTATTTGCTATGATCTGGGATATTTTGTCAGAAAAAATTGCTGTTTACAAAGGAACACGTTTATTTCAAAAATAAGCTTGACTTTATGCTCCCAAAAATTGAATTCCTGAAAGATGGGAACATAATGGGAGCAAAATCCTGAAGAAAAGGCTTGAAAATAGCAGTGAAACTGATTTTCTAAACAACATATTTCTTTTCCTTATATTCTCTAAAGCATTGGAATTGATTTAAATAAAACAAAAAAACCGAGGTAACGATTACCTCGGTTTTTATTTTTGTGATCCCGGAAGGACTCGAACCTTCGACCCGCAGCTTAGAAGGCTGCTGCTCTATCCAGCTGAGCTACGAGACCAAATTGCGGCTGCAAAATTAAGGAAATTGTATGGATAATTTTTACTTTAGAGCAAAAAAAAGACGGCCATTGGCCGTCTGAGAAAGATAAATATCTGTTTAGTAGCGGTTGCCATAACCACCATCGCCATCATTGCGTTTGTTAAATCCGCCTTCGCGACGTTGGTAGCCACCGCCACCACTGCCACCTTCACGACGCTGATAGCCACCGCCACCACCGCCTTCACGACGTTGGTAGCCGCCACCGCCGCCACCGGGATTATCAGTTTTAGGACGAGCCTTTTTAACTACGATGGTATTACCCTCAACTTCTGTTTCGTTGAGATCGTTGATAGCAGCATAGCCTTGCTCATCATCAGGCATTTCTACAAAACCGTAACCTTTTGAACGGTTTGTAAGTTTGTCAAAAATTACTTTGGCTGAAGTAACAGTACCAAATTGCTCAAACAAAGCCTGGAGGTCTTCGCTGGTTGTTTTGAAATTAAGTTTTGCAACAAAAATGTTCATTGTAAATAAAGATAAAAGATAAATAATAAATCAATAAGGGCGGTAAACTGCATGAAAGTCAGAAGGGTAAGTTCGGAATTTAATGGTAGGTACGTTGCTTATTGAAACAATAATAATTAAATTAATACGTGACAAAGGTAGTTAAATAGTAATACGATCGTAATTTCTGTGAAAAAAATTAATATTTTTCATTTCTTTTGATCCATTTTATTGCAGCTTCCTCTGTACTGAATGGTTTTGATTGATAACCCTGATCTTCAGTTTCTACTAATAAGGGTATTACGATGTCTTTTGGATTCGTTGTTAAAATGGCGACTCTTTTGCCGTTAAATATCTCAGGATGTTTTTGATAATAGGCCGGAATAAGCTTGTAATGGCTAACTGGGATTCGCAGATGGGCTTTTCTGTATTCCAAAACAAAACCTATCGTTTCCTGAGGAATAATTTTGCTTTCGATAGCATAATCCCAACTCGTAATGATATCATCAAGTCTGATATCGCCATAATAAAACTTATACATAATACAAGTTTCGGGATCAAAATAATATGCATAATTCTTTGTCATAAGGTTGGTTTAGGACATTGAATTGTTAAAGGATTAGTTGGTTTAGCCTACAAATATAGGTATCTTTACTTATTTTGTCAAGAAATTGTCTCTAAAATGATAAAAATTTAGTTTTTACCTTTCAAAACTGTCTGCATCACTTAGGTTATACACTTCCTGTATTTCTTTGAGGCGTGCTTCAAAATCGATGTTGAGATCGATAAGTTTCCCGGTTTGGATATCAAAAACCCATCCATGAACTGTTGGATATTTGTTTTTTAGGTAAGATTTTTGAACAGCAGCTGTTTTTATCACATTGAGGCATTGCTCCTCTACATTGAGTTCGATCAGCCGGCGATACCGCGTATCTGCTTCATCCAGCGCATTAAGTTCCGCTTTGTGAAAACGATAAACATCACGGATATTTCTGAGCCAGGGATTCAGGATCCCGAGGTCTTTGGATTGCATTGCAGCTTTCACACCTCCGCAATAATAATGTCCGCAAACTACTATGTGTTTCACTTTCAGGTAATCAACTGCATAGTTTATCACACTCATTACATTGAGATCGTTGTTTCCGACCACATTGGCAATATTGCGATGCACAAAAACTTCGCCTGGCTTAGCACCCATTAATTCCTCAGCTGTAACGCGGCTGTCGCTACACCCAATATAAAGAAAATCAGGGTCTTGTCCTTCGGATAGTTTTTCAAAAAAATCAGCATTGGAAGCTTTCTTTTCAGCTACCCATTTTTTGTTATTTTCAAAAATTTCGTTGTAGGATACCATAATTAATTCGTTGTTGAAGGCAACGAAAATAATTGAAAAAACAGCATGAAAGAATAAAAGAATGTTAAACTGATTCAATCACCGTTGCAATACCCTGTCCAACACCTATACACATGGTGCATAATGCTTTGTTCAACTGATTGCGTTTGAGTTGATAAGTTGCTGTTGTTAAAAGTCTTGCGCCGCTCATTCCCAGTGGATGACCCAAAGCGATAGCACCACCCAATGGGTTAACACGTGGATCATCGTCGGAAATTCCAAGTTCTCGCAAACAGCCCAAAGCCTGAGCAGCAAAAGCTTCATTAAGCTCGATCAAATCAATTTCAGAAAGTGATAATCCAAGCCTGCTAAGTAATTTAGTTGTCGCCGGAACAGGCCCCATGCCCATAATACGCGGAGGCACACCGGCAGCCGACATACCCGAAATCCGTACAAGTGGATTTAAATTAAACCGTTTCACAGCCTCCGCTGAAGCAATGATAAGTGCTGCAGCGCCATCATTGATGCCAGAAGCATTTCCGGCCGTAATTGTTCCGTCTTTGCGGGTTAGCACTTTTAAACCAGCCAGCTTTTCAATACTTGAAAGTCTGGGATGCTCGTCAGTGGATATTATAATAGGATCTCCTTTCCGCTGAGGAAGAACAACTTCGATGATCTCATCCTTGTAAAGGCTATTTTGTTGCGCATTGGCTGCCTTTTGTTGACTTCTGAAAGCAAAAAGATCTTGGTCTTCCCGGCTGATATTCAGCATGTCGGCTATGTTTTCGGCCGTTTGCATCATCGACTCTGTGCCGTAGATTTTATCCAGGGCAGGGTTGATAAAACGCCATCCAAGCGTAGTGTCGAACAGTTCAGGTGCACGTCCAAAAGCTGCTTCTGATTTTCCCATCACAAAAGGAGCTCTTGACATACTTTCGACACCGCCGGCAAAGATAAGATCCGCTTCACCTGCTTTGATAGCTCTGGCAGCAGTACCAACGGCATCCATTCCCGAACCGCACAACCTGTTGATTGTCATTCCCAGACCGAAGCTGGCAAGCCAGCAACAAGCAGTGCCATTCGGGCTACATTACGATTGTCTTCGCCAGCTGATTGGCTGTCCCAGCATCCACATCGTCAATAGCTTCGGGGTCGATGCGGATTGCGGTCAAATGGGTTCTCCAAGGTGTGTGCAGCCAGATCGTCAGACCTTACGCTGATAGAACACCTGCATATTTTCCAACCGGAGTGCGCACAGCATCACAAATAAATACTTCTTTGGTCATGGCAGGTGAAAATTAGGTTTTGGAATTTTACGGAAGCTAACATTTTAGATATATAATTCTTCGAGCCGCGGGCAGATATGGCGAAAACCATTAAGCAAGGCTTGCGAAAGACGGTCAACTTCTTTTTGGGTAAGTGCTGTTGAAAACATACAAGCACAGGTATTGATTATCAACTTTTCTTTGTAGAAAAGGTAATCAAATAATTCATTTATAACAGCATACACAGCGGAGTCGCTGGTAAGCTTCGCGATAGGTTTGTGGTGGAACCTGTCTGAAATGCAGCCTGAGCATCGATCCGGCTCTGTGATAAAAATAGGTACGTCGCTAACACGATGGCATTCTCTATTTGAATAATGGCTTTCTTGGTGAGGTTATTCAAATCATCAACGGCTTGTTGGTCAAATAATTCCATGGCAACGCGTCCGGCTGTCATGGTGATTGGATTGGCTTGAAAAAGTGCCGGAATGTGGAAACCTGAGTTTGACTGCCGTGGGTCAAGCACTTCCATTATATCGAATCGGCCAGCCAAAGCACCAACAGGAAACCTCCTCCAATTTTACCTAGTGCAGTGAGGTCGGGTTTACGTAGTATTTTCCTGTGCTCCACCATAATTAACTCTAAATGTGACTACTTCGTCAAAAACAAAGTAAGATTGTGGTGACGGGTCCAGTCGTATAAAGCCTCAATAAATTCATGAGTGCCTTCGAGCAGGCCAACCCTATGCGGAACAGGATCTATTATGATACAAAAGCAATTTCGTCGCATGATTATCAAGAATTGCCAGGTGCGTTCGATATCATTGTATGGAAAACGATAACGCTATCCAAAAACCTCTTGCGGTGTTCCTTCGGCTACAGGCACGCTGTTGGGGCTGCTAATATCTCCCCAATTAAATGGTTGCTGTCTGGCTTACTTCTGCAAAATCATAAGTGCCGTGGTAAGCTCCTTCTGCTTTTGCAATTTTTGGTTTCCCGTGAAGGCTCTTTGAAGCTTTGATCATAGCCGCCATAACAGCTTCGTACAGCTGTTTACAAAGCGGATTTTTTCAAATCCTGCGGAACGTTTAACGAGTTCTTCAGCCAGCCTTACTTCTGCTTCGGTGGCTAGTGTATAGCTGTTCACTTTTTGCAATTGCTCAATAACAGCTTCAACAGCGGGATGTGCATGACCATGAATCAGCGATATTAACATATTATTGGCAAAATCACGATGCGTTGCACTCCATCACATCTTTCACATAGCAACCTTTTGCTTCGGCTGCATAATGTGGGTGTGGCTTATGAAAAACTGATATTTCTGCTCACTCGCCGGAATCAGCTCAACGGCTTTGGTAGAACGCGTACTTTTTGGGTAAGATTTCATAGAAAAATCAATTTGAAATTAAATGTTTTCTACGAGCTAAGGAATCAATTTGGCTTCAGTTACAGCTTGTAAATGCCACTCAAAACTTACTACGCCCGGAGCCATTTCTTTTACTTTTAATCCTTTGTCTGTGACATCCAAAATAGCCAGATTCATATAAATACGATTTACGGCGGCTTTTCCAGAATTAGTGGGTAACTGCATTGCTTAACAATCTTTGCTTCACCGGTTTGGTATTTGTGTTTCGTGATAACCAAAAATTGTTTTTACGCCGGCTGCCAAATCCATTGCACCGCCCACGGCGGGAATGGCTCGGGTTCACCGGTTGACCAATTTGCCAGATCACCATTCTCGGCAACATGTGCGCCTAAAACGCATACATCAATATGCTTTCTGATCATCGTGAAGCTGTCGGCATGATGAAAATAGCAGGCTCCCCTTGGAATGGCTGTCACGGCTTTTTTCCCGGCATTGATGAGTTCAGGATCTTAGCTCTCCAGGCGCGAGACAGGCCCCATCCCCAGCCAGCCATTTCTGTATGGTAAATCAATTCGCGACCCTCAGGCACAAAAGCAGCTACTTTTCGGGGATGCCAATACCTAAATTAACGTATAGTCCATCCGGAATGTCGAGGCAACTTTTTGTGCCATTTGATTGACTATCCCATCCTTCGATGATGTTATTTTCTACCATAAGGTACCTCCTGTTTTCTGCAACAAGTTTTGATTCCTGTGCCGGATGCTCAATATGTACTACGCACGTTGGACAAAGATTCCGGCGTTACAACATTCGGGGTCAATGTCTCCCAAATCAACGAGCTGTTCTGCTGGATGATTGTAGTTTTAGCAGCAGTACACATAATAGGCCCAAAATTACGGGCTGTCTTGTTGTAAATAAGATTTCCGTATCGATCGGCTTTTTAAAGCTTTAACCAATGCAAAATCAGCTTTAATGGCGTGTTCCGCAACATCAGAGTTACACCATCAAAGGTTCTTGATTCTTTGTTATCAGCTAAAAGGTTCCTACCGAAGTTGGTGTAAAAAAGCTGGGGCTCTGCACCACCAGCGCGTATCCGCTCAGCCAATGTGCCTTGTGGTACGATTTCAGTTCGATTTCACCTTTTTGTGCAGCTCCGGAAAAACAGTAGAATTAGCTGTTCTTGGGAAAGAGCAAATCATTTTTTTTACTCTTTGTGTGGGCAATTAAAGCTGCCAGGCCTACTTCGCCACTTCCGGTATTGTTGCTGACAATTTGTCAGGTTTTTGCTCCTGATCAATGAGTGCATGAATCAGTTCAATTGGACTTCCGGCTTCTCCAAAACCGCTTATCATGATGGTAGCTCCGTCGAAGATGTCGTGAACTGATTCTTCAACGGTTGATAATATTTTAGTAATCATAATACTACGATTTTCAATGTTGGATCAGGCGTCAATTTTTACATGAAGCTGCGTCAAGGTACTCGATCTTTTCCGGTTCGTCTTCGAAAAAGTGTTTATCCTCAAACAAAGGTTTGAGGTTTGCGATGTTTCTTTTCGTTTTCATCATATTTTAAGGAAACTTTGTCCATCACTCCATATTCCGACTTTCGTTAAACTTGAGGGCAAAGGCTTTTCACCATTTACCATTGCTTCGCCAAGCATCGAAATTTTTCCGGCTGGGGGTCATGGTGATATAACGTGAAGGACGGGCAATTGAAGGCAATGAGCGGTATACTTTACTAAATACTTGATTTATAATAGTTAAAGGAACTGTAAAGTAGTGATGTTCGCCGGTTGGACGGGCGCAGTACATAGAATGGAAACCGACAGAAAGGGTCGAAAGGGCATTCCCTAAATCTGATCAGTTTTGAGCAGATTTATCGATATCGAATACTCCATTTTCATCTGAGAAAGACTGATATGATGCATCACCGGACTCTGACTTTTAATCGTAACTCCACTTGATTTTTAAGCCTGCGGATGGCTGCAATGGTCGAAGGATTTAATACTTCGCGTGGTGTGGAGAGAAATGCGACATTAAAACTACCTGCAAACCATTGTCGTTCAATTTTTGAAGAGCTGTAAAAACTTATTATAATCGCTACTCCAGAATCTTTCAGGATGGAAAGCTGAGCACGGGTTCCCAAACGCAGGGTTTTGATATGCATCAATTCCGGATCTTCAATTACAGGAAGCATATAAGCCTCTAATCTGTCGTAGGTTATATATCCGGCATCTCCTCGGTTATCGGTATATCGGTAACTTCCTTATGCTCACGCAGGTATTCAACTATGCTGATTGATATCTTTGTACGAACATATCTTCGTCGCCACGAACCTGAGCATGCCTGAAACAATAAGTGCAGGGCCGAAAAACAGTTTTGGGTGCTTGCATCCAAAGTCGCTAGACCTGAGGGTATTTATGTTGACTTCCTTTTTAAGATTTCAAGCTCTCCGTCTTTGATGTTCGTACCAGGGGTTTGTTGAGCGGCTGTTTGTATCATGTGGATTAGTTTGTTTGATATATTCCGTAATAAGCTTTTCTTTAGCTGCTTCATTTTCAGCTTTTGATACGCCTCAAACAATTCAGGATTGATCATTCCCGGCTGAGGGAAAACCAAGATGGAAAAGTGAATCTTTGGCAAAATTTTCCAGTTGATTTTATTTAGTACATGTTTGTAGCCGAAACGATACATTTATAAAAGCTCACGCTGTTCGATAAAGCCTATATCTATTCCATTTTGCGTCGATTGCCGAAACAATTTCACGAAAGCCTTTGAGGCCGGAATAGCGTTCTTTGCCGGTAAACATGAATTCAGTTGATTCCATGATGCCGGAATGCTGGGGATAGCTGTTGTGCAAACGAGCCAAAAGGCCAGATGGCAACAAATTCTCGCTCAGGATATTATGTTTTATGTCATCGTTGTAGTGATAACGATCCATGATATGAGCTACATCCTCAGTTGTAATAAGTTCGTTAATCTTTTTTTCTGAAATTTCAGCTGACATAGTTGAAGTTGACATGTTTATTATTTTTTGAAGTTATTTCTATAAAAAGAAAAACAGTTAATAAATGTTCTTAATAGTTTCGCAATCGTTTTAAGTCTATGCAAAATTAGGAGATTTAATGCATCCTGACTGCTCACAAGCTTAATTTAGAAGCGGTCTAAAGTAAAAAATGATTATAGCTCGAATAGAAGCAGAAAAGCTTCTGATTTAATAATTTTGCAGCTGTACGTCAAGGTGTTGAAATCAGACAAATAAAATGGGTTCAGAGCTCGTGATTATCCCTTAAATTTGCAGCCGAAATGACAAAAATCGCGCAGCATCTTAGGTTACCAGTTTTTGAAATCATCCGTGATGTTTCAAAAGCAATGAATTTAAAGGTTTATGTTGTTGGCGGCTATGTGCGTGATGCCCTGTTGGGAAGGCCGTCCAAAGATATTGATGTGGTTGTGGTTGGTGATGGTTTGGAACTTGCTTCGGCAGTTGCCAAAGCCATTGGAAAGCATACCGAAGCAAAGTTTTACGGGCAATTTGGTACTGCTATGTTGAGGCATAAAGGTCTTGAAATTGAATTTGTTGGCGCTCGCAAAGAGTCCTATAAATTATACAGTCGTAAACCTGACGTAAGGCCAGGAACGCTTGCCGAGGATTTAAACCGGCGCGACTTTACGGTTAATGCATTGGCAGTCAGTTTAAATGAAAAGAATTTTGGTGAGTTGATCGATCCTTTTGATGGTCAAAAAGATCTTGAGCAACAAATTCTCAAAACTCCTCTGGATGCAGATATCACCTACTCTGATGATCCGCTCCGTATGATGCGCGCAATCCGATTTGCTTCTCAGTTGAATTTTCAAATTGAAGCGTCCTCTTTTGAAGCTATCAAACGCAATAAGAACAGACTAAAAATTGTTTCGCCGGAGCGAATCACGGACGAATTGAATAAAATTATCCTGTCGAAAAAGCCATCCATAGGATTTAAATTGCTGTTTGATAGCGGGTTACTTCAGGTTTTCTTTCCGCAGTTTGCGCATCTTCAAGGTGTTGAGGTAGTGAATGGCAAGGGACATAAGGATAATTTTTACCACACTTTGGAGGTGTTGGATAACCTCTCGAAACATTCTGATGACCTTTGGTTGCGTTGGGCAGCAATTTTGCACGACATTGCAAAACCTGCTACCAAACGCTTCGATCCCAAGCAGGGCTGGACTTTTCACGGTCATGAGTTTCGCGGAGCCAAAATGGTACCCGGAATATTTAAGCAGCTGAAGTTGCCTTTGGGAGATAAGATGAAGTTTGTGCAAAAGCTTGTATTGCTTCATCTGCGGCCTATTGTACTAGCACAGGAAATTGTGACAGATTCTGCTGTCCGAAGGTTACTTTTTGATGCCGGTGATGATATTGATGCGCTGATGCAGTTGTGCGATGCTGATATCACTTCAAAAAATGAATACAAGGTAAAAAAATACCGCGAAAATTTTCAGTTGGTGCGCCGGAAACTCCAGGAGATTGAAGCAAAAGACAAAATCCGTAACTGGCAACCTCCTGTAAATGGCCAAATTATCATGGAGGTATTTGGCTTGAAACCCGGCAAAGAAGTGGGTATAATTAAGCTGGCCATTCGCGAAGCTGTGCTTGATGGACTGATTGGCAATAATTTTGAGGAAGCATATACCTATATGAAGACTGTTGCGGAAGGACTTGGCTTACAAGTTCGAAACGAAGTAAAAAATCCACAACAAATCGAAGTTTTACCTTTGCCCGGAGAGATCAATAATGACAGTGAATCCTGACAAAAAAAAATACCTGATTGTATTAGCCGGACCAACCGCATCGGGCAAAACAGCATGGGCAATAAAACTTGCCAAAGCACTGAAAACTGAGATAATTTCGGCTGATAGCAGACAGATTTACAAAGAGATGCGTATTGGTACAGCTGTTCCTTCCGCTGAAGAACTGGCTAGCGTGAAACACCATCTGATTCAACACGTTTCAATAACACATAATTACGATGTGGCCCGATACGAGCAGGAAGCTTTGAATTTGCTAAACAATTTATTTACAAAGCATTCGGTTGTAATTCTCACTGGCGGCACAGGCCTTTATGTGGATGCTGTTTGCCGTGGCTTGGACAATATCCCTGAAACGGCTCCGGAAATCAGGGAACGCGTGAATCAGCTTTATATGACTCAGGGAATTAAAGCTTTGCAAAATGAAGTTAAAATGCTTGATCCTGAGTATTATGAGTTTGTGGATACTATGAATCCGAGAAGACTACAAAGGGCTTTAGAAGTGATATATCAGACGGGCAGGCCATTTAGCTTTTATCGCAAGCGAAAAACTGTTCCGCGCCCTTTTGAGCTTATCTGGACAGCCATTGATATGGATCGTCAGCAGTTGCATAACCGGATCAATTTGCGGGTTGAGAAAATGCTAAGTGAAGGACTGATAGCCGAAGCCAAATCTCTTGCTAAACATAAGCACCTCAATGCATTAAATACGGTTGGCTACAAAGAGCTTTTTGCTTATTTTGAAGGTGAGTTGAGTATGAATGAGGCATTGGAAAAAATCAAAACAAACACACGTCAGTATGCAAAACGTCAACTCACCTGGTTACGCAAAAACACTGAATACAAGTGGTTTAAAAATGATGACTTCGATGGTTTATTGCACTACGTCCTAACACAAATGAAAGGTTAAGCTAAAGATTGTTCTTGAAAAGTTCGTCATAATAATTCATCAAAGCATCAGCCGGACTTTTTAGGATTTTGCTTGCAACAAGGCCCTCTTTGTTTAGCGCTTCCTGAAGTATTTCCTGAAACTGATAAGCAATTGCTCCAATAAAACCTATCTTATATTGTTTGTAATCAGTAAAGTACTTAATGTTGTACTGAATAAACCCATAAAAAGATTCTTGAACAATATTTCTGATCCAGGGATGATTTTCGTTTTGGGCAGCAAAATGTGCAAAGTTGGCCAGGAAAGCTGCATTTCTGTTTTGCTTGTACACTGACTTTAAAAAATCTCCCAGACTCAGCGGGTAATCGATAGCAAATTTTTGACTTAAATCAGCTGGCATCAACTTTCTGAAATAGTTTTGAGCGACTGTTTTTCCGAGATAGGCTCCACTACCTTCATCGCCAAGCAGATAACCCAAAGATGGGGGAGAGCAGCAAATAGTTGTGCCATCATATAGTCCTGAGTTTGATCCTGTTCCCAAAATACAGGCAATGCCTGATTCTTTGCCGAAAAGTGCATGAGCTGCTGCTACCAGGTCGCTGTGAACCGATATTTTAGCTTTGGGGAAAATTTCGGCAAAGGTATTTGAGATGTTGTTTTTCTGCAATTCTTCCCCGCAACCCGCACCATAATAAAAAATGTGTGAGGCGTGCGCTGTTTCCGGATTTTGGTTCAGCAATTCCTGTATGATTTGCAAAAGCCGTTCGTGTGGATGTTGCCATGGATTGAAGCCCTGGAGCCGGATCACAGGCATCCAATCATTGTTTTTTCTGACCATCCAATCCGATTTTGAACCGCCGCTATCTATCAGGAGTTTCATTTGCGAAATGTATTAAACAAACCGATGAAGTATAATTTTGCGCTAAACTAATAAACAATTCAGGATTTAGGGAGATTCCGGGAAGCCGATTCAAAGAATATTTTCTTCGAACAAGGTTTTTGGAATGTAATTTCATTTTTAAAATGCATTTGCGATTTGATAAGTTTGGAAAGCAAGCCCGGGAAATTGCATAAAAATCTAATAGAATTCTAATTTAGTCTCTCAAGACAGGCCATTATGTTGAATGTTTCCTTAGTTTTGCAACATGCATGTTTACAAGGGTGACATGCAAAGCTAATTCCTTATTTTTTAAACGTTTGAACTAAATTGCCCTATGAGAAAATGGCGCATCGAAGATTCTGCAGAATTGTATAACATCAATGGCTGGGGAATCAATTATTTTTCGATCAATGAAAAAGGAAATGTTACTGTTACTCCAAAAAGTGGTGCAGCAGGAGTAGATTTGAAAGAGTTGATTGATGAGCTGCAACTTCGTGATGTGGCATGTCCTGTTTTGCTGCGTTTTCCGGATATTTTGGATTCACGTATTGAGCAGATGGAATCATGTTTTAAGGTTGCTGCGCAGGAGTACGATTATAAAGGACAGAATTTTCTGGTTTATCCAATCAAGGTTAATCAGATGCGGCCTGTTGTTGAAGAAATTGTAAGTCACGGTAAAAAATTTAATATTGGATTGGAGGCTGGCTCTAAGCCTGAGCTTCATACTGTTATAGGCATTAATACGGATAATGATTCGCTGATTATCTGCAACGGATACAAAGACGAAGATTATATTGAACTGGCTTTGCTGGCGCAAAAAATGGGAAGAACCATTTTTATTGTTGTCGAGAAACTGAACGAATTGCGTTTGATAACCCGCGTTGCCAAGCGCCTGAAGGTGAAACCAAATATTGGAATTCGGATCAAACTTGCCAGCTCGGGAAGCGGCAAATGGGAAGATTCTGGCGGTGATGTAAGTAAATTTGGCTTGACTTCGAGTGAGTTGCTCGAAGCGCTCGATTTTCTGGAACGCAATAAAATGCAGGATTCTCTTCGTTTAGTCCATTTTCATATTGGAAGTCAGGTAAATAAAATCCGTCGGATAAAGATTGCACTGCGCGAAGCCGCTCAATTTTTTGTGCAGATCTATAAGATGGGCTTTAAGCTTGATTTTGTGGATGTTGGTGGAGGTCTGGGCGTTGATTACGATGGAACACGATCGGCAAATAGCGGTAGCAGTGTAAACTATAGTATTCAGGAATATGTGAACGATGCTACTTTTGCTATGGTTGATGCCTGCGAGAAGAATGATATCCCACATCCAAACATCATTACCGAATCGGGGCGATCGCTCACGGCACACCATTCTGTGTTAGTGTTTGAAGTACTTGAAACTGCTCAATTACCTTCCTGGGATGATGATGCAGAACCGCTGGAAGAGGATCATGAATTGATTCATTTGCTTTACGATTCCTGGGACAATATGAATCAATCGAGTATGCTCGAAACATGGCACGATGCTCAGCAAATTAGGGAAGAAGCGCTTGATCTATTTAGTTTGGGAATGCTCGACCTGAAAACCCGCGCACAGGTTGAGCGTCTGTTTTGGTCGATTGCACGCGACATTCAACAAATGGTTTCAGAAATAAAGCGACCACCCGAAGAATTTTTGAACCTCCCTAAACTATTGTCAGAGAAGTATTTCTGTAATTTCTCTCTTTTCCAATCGCTACCTGATTCATGGGCTATTGATCAGATTTTCCCCATAATCCCGATTCATCGGCTTGAAGAGAAACCCGATCGTTATGCCACTTTGCAGGATATAACCTGTGATTCGGATGGGAAAATTGATAATTTTATTTCGACCCGAAATATTTCTCATCACTTACCGGTTCACGTATTAAAAAGTAAGGACTCTTATTATATTGGTGTATTTCTGGTTGGAGCTTATCAGGAAATTTTGGGCGACTTGCACAATTTATTTGGTGATACCAATGCTGTTCACGTTTCTGTTGATGAAAAGGGTTATAATATTGATCAGGTGATTGATGGTGAAACTGTTGCTGAAGTGCTTGATTACGTGCAATATAACTCAAAAAAACTGGTTAGAACAGTTGAAACATGGGTTACACTTTCTGTGAAGCAGGGAAAAATTACAGCCGAAGAGGGAAAGGAATTCCTGTCGAATTATCGCTCTGGTCTTTATGGATATACCTACCTGGAATAAGTGATGCAGTTTTACACCTGCGGTGAGCTTTTACTTGATTTGATTCATGAGCCTAACGGTCAGCTAACAGCCGTTGCAGGAGGTTCGCAAGTAAATGTTGCCATGAATTTGGCGAAGCTTGGCAGGAGTGTTTCTATGATTGGTGTGCTGGGAAAGGATGGCCCTGCAGATGTTATTTTGAAGAAACTGAAAGGAAACAAAGTAGACACCTCCTTTTTAGTTCAACATGGGGATTACAAAACCGGTTTGGCATTTGCAAGCCTCGACGCAGCAGGAAAAGCTGTTTTCGATATCTACAAGTCAAAGCTTCAAGATATTACGTTAAATATTCCATTGCCTGATCTGAATAAAGAAAGTGTGATTAGTTTTGGTAGTTTGGCTGCCATCGATCCAGTTTGGCAATCGTATCTTACACCTTTGGTAAATAAAGCACACGAAAAAGGAGCACTGGTTTTTTACGATCCCAATATCCGGTGCGGCTTTCAACCAGATAAAGATGCCGCTGAAGTAATAGCGAATATGCATAAAGCTCAAATAATCAGAGGATCGGACGAGGATTTTCAGCATATTTTTCAAACGGATAATCCTGAAATCATTGCGAAAAAGGCAGCACTTTCGCCTGAAACAATCTTGATCGTAACCCGTGGAAGCAAGGCAGTTGATTGCTTTTATCAGAATAATTTGAGCAATTATGCTGTTCCTGCTGTAAAGCAATTACGCAGTACAGTGGGAGCGGGGGACGCTTTTAATGCGGGCATTTTGTTTGCATGGGCATATACGGGGCTTAATATTGGCTTATTGAAACAGGGTATCCCAAATGAAATACTCGCCCTGATGATGGGTATGGGAGTAAGTTTTGCTACTGATGTTTGTCAATCGTCAGGTAACCAGATTTCGGATACTTTGGCCGAGCGCACCAAATCCTTCTGATTTTTTCTTGCTTCCTGATTTAAAATATTGCCAATCAAGATAATATAGTAATTTGATGCTAATACTGTTACTAATCGGAGCATCAAAAGTGTTTTTTAAATTTCTCCAGTAGTGTTCTTCCAACTTTTCTTGTTGATCATTACTAAAGATGGCATTTTTCCATACCAGTAAAAGTTCGCTGCCAGGGGCAAAATCCCATTTAAAAACCATATCGATATTAAAGGCGTTTACAACGAAGTTTTCGTTGTTATGATATGAGTTAGGCAATAAATTTCCGTCTTTTTGCAAATCGTAAAATGATAAATAATTAACCCTCAGCCAGTAGTGACGCGCCCTGAACGAAAGTGAGGTTGCCGGACTAAAAACATAGCTTGCTTCGAGGCTTGAAGTTAGCTCAATAATGTCGCGACGACCAAAGATAATTGCTGGAGCACCTGTATTATTAGTGCTGTCTTTTACATATCCGATATTATTGAGGCTGTAATCAATAAACAACTCTGGTATTACTAAAAAGTTATTATTGGCTCGCCACCGTGGTTTGATGCTGCCCCACCAATTAAATAAATCCTGCTTAGGCACATTCCAAAGACCAAAGCGCAAATCTACTAAGAATGTTTTTCGGTAATCCGGTGATGTCCAGAGTCCAAAAGAATAATTTGGATTTGTGATATAATAATAGCCAGGCACCCTTGGCTCGAAATAATCGTGAAAACCTAAAGGTCTGAAGCTGAAATCAAAACCTGTCGAAAACTGCTTTACAGTCGTTACATTACCATCCATTCCAATCAATAATTGATTGAATTTACGGGGCACATTAAGGTAGTACTGATTTATATAAAGCCGTGACCTGAGGTTGAGAAATTTACCGAAAGGTTCGTAAATATTGTACTTTAGATTTATGCCTTGAGCAATTTCATTGTTCCGACTCAAAAAACCCATATCATTGGGGTCATAATCGTCTGAAACGTATTTAAACCATGTTTCAGCCAGAAAATTTCCGCTTACTTTTTCTATTCTAACCTGAGCATATTCACCTGTTTTTGGACTGTTATCGCTGGTGTAATGCTGACTGATATTGATATTTCCTGATGTCTCGTAACGATTGCTTTTATCGCGCAATCTGAATTCGGTGCCGCTTACATTGGCTGCAAAACGGTCGTCGGGTTTGTAAACATTTGTGTTGTAAAAACTGATTGAAGAGTTTTTCCATAAGGCCTGATCAAAAACGAACATATTGTAATTTGTGAAAGGGGAAGTTAAGATACGCTGCTCATTTCCAGTGCTGTCTTTTACTTTAGCCCATGTGTTGGCTGTCATTGCATTAAAAACACCAATACCAAGCCCTTTGCTGGTTTTTCCACTTAATTTGAAAGCGTTTATAAGTTGTTCGTTTTCAGGATTATCAATAATCTGGTCAGGGTCATATTGATTTCGTATCTGGTAATATCCATCAGCAGTTGAGCCAATGCGTCTGCTGTAAAAAATGCCCCCTTTATTAAAAAGCTCAGTACCTTCTGTAAAAAACGGCCGTTTCTCTTCGTAAAAGACTTCATAAGGCGAGAGAGAATATATCTTATCATCAGATTCCACTTGTCCAAAATCGGGTATTAGCGTTACATCAAGAGTAAAACTTTCTGAAAGTCCTGCTTTGATATCCATTCCAACATTGTAACCATTTTTCCAGTTTCCAGTTTCGCTGTTGTGTTCTGTAAAGGCTGAAAAATAAGGAGATCCACTCAAGCGCAATGGTGGCGTTATCTGTTCAATTCCAACAAGTTGACCAGATTGTTGCAGGCTGCCGCTAATGGTGGCATCAATAAAATTCCAGGAAGTTACCTCTCTGAAGCGCTGTATGTTGCGTTGAAAATTGATGCCCCATTCCTGAATTTCAGTTTTCGGAAATCGCAGTGCTGAATAAGGAATTTTGATTTCTGCAATCCATCCATCTGCTACGATTTTTGTGTCGGAAATCCAAACGGCATCCCAATCGTAATCATCCTGATCCTGGCCATCAGTTTTATAATCAATTTGCACATTACGAACAGAAACAAAAAAGGCTAGCCCGTTCAATCCGTCATTATAGGGATCAATCACAATACCAAAGTAATCGGCCATCCCAAAAATGTCGCGACTTTTCAACTCCTGCCAGAGGCTATCAGGTTTAGGATCGTAAATGTGTGCGCCAATGTAAATCGCCTGATCATCATAAAGCAGTTTCACATGGGTATCAAATGTGGCTGGCCTGCCATTTCGGGGTTCGCGCTGCATAAAATCCTTTGCTGTTTCGGCAAATTGCCAGGCATCTTCACTAAGCTTTCCATCAATCTCGATATCAATATCTGTGCGCAATGCTTCCAGATTTTTTCTTTGATGCGATTGAGCAATCAAAAAAATCGGTAAGGTTGAAATAAAAATTAAAAATAATACTCTTGTCATCGTTTGCAATCAAATCAGCCGTTTAGGTTTTGGTAAAGGTATTCTCGTTTGGTAGGGCTAATGTATTAAAAAATGAAATCTTGAATTGGTACTTTATGTTTTCGGTCTTTTGGATTAAGAATCTGGATTTTTTTAAACTTGATTGAAGGTGTTCAAATAATAGTGGTAGTTTTCTTCATCAAAACAAACGAAATTTATTTGCGTGAGATGCTTTAATTCAGGAAGCATTTCGGCAATGATTTCTTTAACAATCAGAACTGCTTTTTCTTTAGGAAAGCCATACACTCCGGTTGAAATATTGGGGAAGGCGATGGACTTGCAGCCTTTGTCATCAGCAAGCTTGAGGCTGTTTTTGTAAGCTGATTTCAGCTTTTCACTTTCCTGCTGGGCTCCTCCTTTCCAAACCGGCCCTACGGTATGTATCACATATTTGGCTGCCAAACGAAACCCTTCTGTAAGCTTTGCTTCTCCTGTTGGGCAGCCATTTAGTTTTTTGCATGCTTCCAAAAGCTCTGGTCCTGCAGCACGATGTATGGCGCCATCCACACCTCCTCCGCCCAGTAAGGAATTGTTCGCTGCATTAACGATCGCATCTGTTTTTTCTAAGGTGATATCGCCTTTTTTTACTTCAAGTGTTATCATGCTTCTTCTGTTTTAACTTTTCTAACGAATAGCTGTCCCGTTTGATAACTCACTACTTCAACAGGACTTTCGCTGTCGATAAAACTACTGAGGGCTGTTGCATCATAAATTTCATCGTCAATCATCACTTTTCCTGAAGGGCGTAGCATGGTATAAGCCGTACCTTTTTTTCCTATCATACTGCTGTAGATTTTATTAGCAGAAGTGAATCCTTCATTTTTATTTTGGATAGTGTCTAAAGCCAAATGGCCAAATGTTGTGGTAGTGAATAATCTTTGACTGAGATAGATAGAAAGCCCGAGTGAAAGAAAAACAGCAATAATAACGGTGAAAAAGGCTTTTGTAAGGGGCATCAGATTTACGTCGAGGGGATTGTCGCCAATACTCTCGACCATGGCAAAGGTGAGCCCTCCAATGATCATCAGTAAACCTAAAATTCCGGTTACCCCAAAACCAGGGATGGCAAATATTTCGATAAGCAACAGAATGACTCCCAAAACAAAAACGATCACTTCCCAATGGGTTGCCAAACCCTCGAGATAAAGGGGAGCAAAATAGAGTAAAGCTGCAAGTACAGAAGCTCCCAGCGGAAAACCAACTCCGGGAGTTTGCAATTCGAAGTAAAGCCCGCCTATAATCACCATAATCAATATTCCACTCACAGCAGGGTGTATTAAAAAGTTGATCACTTTATCCATCGGACTGAGCGTATGCTCAATAATTTCGTAGCTTTCGTGCCCTGCTAATTTCATCACGTCTTCTATGCTTTCGGCTTTTCCTTCGGCAAAACCAAATTTTATAGCTTCGGAAGTAGTAAAAGTGAGTACTTTGCCCGAATCTGAAACACCCGGGATAATTATCGAAGGATCAACCATAGCCTGCGCTATATCAGGATCGCGACCATTTGCCTCTGCAGTGCTTCGCATCATCGAGCGCATATACGACTGAAACTTGTCGGGAACAACTTCGCCTGTTTGGTTTACAACTGTTGCCGCTCCAATATTCGCACCTTCAACCATATAAATACTGTCGCATGCAATTGAAATCAAGGCGCCGGCAGATGCGGCATTATTGTCGATCAAAACGTAAACAGGAATACGTGAACCCAGGATTTTTGTCCTGATTGAATCTGCAGCATCAACAAGACCGCCGTAGGTATTCATATGGATCACCATCAGATCAGCTTCGGCCTCGTAAGCAGCCTCAAAAGCTTTTTGGGTAGTGCGCCAAACGGGTGGAGCAATTTGCTCTTTGATGTCGAATTTATAAACTTTCAGCGGCGCGTCTGAGGAATCGGGTAGGGCTGAAACAGGTAATAAACTATCAGCCTGTGGCCATGCAGCTAGCATTGTTGCCAATATAAATAAGGTGGTGATGAGCAATTTTTTCATACTATGTTATGTGCCAAATTATGGATTGTAAAAATACGAAAATGCGCAATAGCATATGAAATAAACAGGGATTGCGCTGGAATTAGTTCATTTGTATTAACTTTGACGCTGTTACAGCAGGGCGACAGCACTGGCTTAAGCCTGCAAAAAATGTATTATATCAAAAAATTGAATCTTTGAAATTTTCTGAACTTCAGCTTCATCCTTCACTCATGGAAGGATTGGATACCATGGGCTTCGAGCAAGCCACACCCATTCAGGAGCAGGCTATTCCTGCCGTTTTAAGAAAAAAAGACCTGATAGCCTGTGCTCAAACCGGAACGGGCAAAACTGCAGCATTCATTTTGCCGGTTGTGCATACATTACTTAATAATAATGACATCCCTACAAAACCACAAGTTCTGATTTTAGTGCCTACACGCGAACTGGCCATCCAGATTGATCAGCAAATTGAAGGGCTGGCTTATTTTACGGGCATCAGCTCGGTGGCTGTTTACGGAGGCGGAAGCGGTACGGATTATTCAAATGAAAAAAAGGCATTGCAAAGCGGTGCTCCAATTGTTGTGGCAACCCCCGGACGCTTAATTGCCCACCTCAATATGGGTTACGTTGATTTTTCGGATTTGAAATTTTTAGTACTTGATGAGGCAGATCGCATGTTGGATATGGGATTTTTGCCTGATATACAACGTATTATTGCTGTTACGAATAAAGACAGGCAAACCCTGATGTTTTCGGCAACCATGCCAGATGCCATTCGTAAACTTGCCCGTCAGATTTTGAAGCAGTTCGAAGAAATAAACCTGGCGGTATCAAAGCCAGCCGAAAACGTACTTCAGGCAGCATATATGACTTATGAAAATCAGAAAATTCCACTCATTCAGCAACTTATTGAAGGACGCGACATACCACTCGTACTGATTTTTTCTGCAACCAAGAAGAGCGTAAAAGAGATTGAACAACACCTCCTGAAGAAAAAAATGAATGCCAAGGCCATACACAGCGATTTGACTCAGGAGGAGCGTGGAAAGGTTTTGCGTGATTTTAAGCACCGTGAAATTCAGATCCTGGTGGCTACTGATATTGTTTCGAGAGGAATAGATATTGATGATATCAGTTTGGTAATCAATTACAATGTGCCCGGAGATGCTGAAGATTATGTACATCGTGTAGGACGTACAGCCCGCGCCGAAAAAACCGGTGTTGCGCTCACTTTTATCAGTGAGGATGAAATCTATAAATTCAATCGAATTGAGGAGTTTATTGATATGGAGGTGCGTAAGTTACAGCTTCCCGCTGAATTGGGTCAGGGACCTGAATATGTTATTAAAAAGCGCAAACAAGGGTTTGATAGAAAAAAATACCACAGGGGAGGATCGTCCGGTCCAAAACGTAGGTAATGTGTTTGTGCATTACTCTGACGTTAGACCTACATGTATTTATTTATTTTCGAATTCAATTCATTGTGTATGTGTTTGTTACTGGCGCATATTTCCCCTCCAAAAAGCCAGTTTTCACCACTTGAAAAATCAGAGAGCTGACCGCCGGCTTGTTCAACAATAAAAGCTCCGGCAGCCACATCCCAGGGATTTAGGCTATATTCGTAAAAAGCTTCAAAACGTCCGCAAGCCACATAAGCCAGATCAACGGCTGCAGACCCCAGCCTGCGTAATCCTCTGCTATTGCGCATCAAATCGTCAAAAAGCTGCAGATAGCCTTCCATACGTGAGAAATCGTTGTAAGGAAATCCGGTTGCAATCAGGCTATTGGCCAGCGTTTTTGTTGGACTAACAGTAATAGCTCTTTCATTCAAGAAAGCCTGACTTCCCTGCCAGGCATAAAAACACTCATCGCGACTCACTTCATAAACCACACCTGAAACAATTTTATCCTTTTGTTGCAAAGCAATGCTCACCGAGTAAATGGGCACGCCGTGCACAAAATTTGTTGTCCCATCGAGTGGATCAACAATCCAATTGAATTCGGCTGCAGCTTTGGTTCCGCTTTCTTCGGCTATAAAACCTGCCTCCGGAAGCAATAAATTGAGTGCTGTGAGGATCATTTGTTCAGCAGTTCGATCTACATAAGAAACTAGATCGTGTAAACCTTTCTGCTCTGTCATTTCGGGATTGAATTTTAAAGCCTGTTCCCGAATAAAAGCACCAGCATTTTTGGCGATTTCAACTATACTTAAAGTAAGAGCTTCATAGGTTTTCATAGTGTTTTTGGTTTTTTGGTATCGGTGAATTGAAAGAAAAGGAACATGCCGATTCCCAAAATGATTAAAAGCGTTGAAATCATCTGTGCCTGAGTGATTTGCATGCCTAAAAAATGCATGATATTATTCACTCTAATCTGTTCGATAAGCCCTCTTTCGATGCCGTTAAGCACAAGATAAACTGCAAAAAGCTGTCCCGGAACGCGTAATACATTTCGCAGAAGCAAGAGGAATCCAAATATGATCAGGCTCATTGTTGTTTCATAAATTGGTGTCGGGAAAACGGTTTCGGCCAGTCGGTAACAATACGGCCCTTCGCAACCCGGAATGGGAATGCCTTCGCCCAAAACATTATTGGGATAGTCATACGCCCAAACCCAATGGGGTAAAAATGACAGCCATTCCGGCATCGGAGCGGTGTTTACAATTCCCC
>JAGYNM010000190.1 GCA_018399335.1 Bacteroidales bacterium
GAATTTTTCTCGACTCATCTCCTGACCGATGGGGGAGAATGCTGATGGAGCGAAGAGAAGCCATTATAAGCCGAAAAACGCAACAGCCAATGAAAAGATTGAATGAGTCTGATTTTCTGTTGGGAGTACATGATGAAACAAGAATGGGTGCTTTGCGCTTTAAGCTGGATGAAACCGGAGATTTTTTAGCCTCACAGCAAACCAATGATATACCGCCTTTTACCAGTATCAGAACATTGGAGCACGCCAGCCTAAAATTGGAAGCGGATGATTTTATTGATGATCCGGAAGCGCAAAATTGGTTAAACATACTCATAACGCCAGGTTCTTCATTGGGAGGTGCCCGTCCGAAAGCTAGTGTAATTGACCCTGAAGGTCAACTTTGGATTGCTAAATTCCCGAGTAAGAACGACAACAAGAATAGTGGTGCATGGGAATTATTGGTAAACCAAATGGCATCTGAATTGGGGATCAATGTTGCTGCCGCCATGGCTAAAAAATACTCGCAGGATCATCACACTTTTTTAACAAAACGCTTCGACAGGACAAAAGACCGACAACGTATACATTTTGCATCTGCTATGACTCTGCTGGGCTACCAAGATGGATACAGCCATAAAGATGGTGGCAGTTACCTCGAAATTGCAGAACTCCTCGAAAGATTTGGAAGTAACCCCCATACAGATATTAGAGAGCTCTGGAAAAGAATTGTTTTCTCCGTAGCTGTTTCAAATACTGATGACCACCTGCGTAACCACGGCTTTTTACTTACCAGAAACGGATGGAAACTTTCACCTGCCTACGACATCAACCCTGTTGAAAAAGCAAGCGGTCTCAGCTTAAACATATCCGAACACGATAACAGCCTTAGCTTCGACTTATGCATGAGTGTAATCGATTATTTTAGATGGCAGCCCGGGGAAGCATCCGCTTTTATCAATCAAACAAAAAAGCTTGTAAGTCAATGGAACAAAAGGGCCACTTTATTAAAGATTCCTCACGCAGAGCAATCCTTTATGGAGTCAGCTTTTAAAGTATAGTCTTTCTTCTGCTAATTTTAGAACTTCGCTTTTATTTTTGCTTAGTGGAATCAGGAATTTTTGAATTTCAATCACACCACCTTCTTATACCGATTCACGGCCAACACAAGCATCAGCGCCGCATATCCGGCCAGCGCATAAAACAAGCCGGCAAAATCAGCAAAACCTGATCCTTTGAGCATGATCATCCGGTTGATGGTGATGAAATAGGCAATTGGATTGATTTTGTTGAACCATTGCGCCCAGTCGGGCATGCTTTCGATGGGCGTAAACAAACCGCTCATCAGGATGAAAATCACCAGAAAAAACCAGGAGATAAACATGGACTGCTGCATGGTGTCAGTAATGGTCGAAACCAGCAAGCCCATGGCCAAAACCACCAATAAATATACTGCTGCAACCCCCAGTAGCAACGGGAAGCTGCCTAAAAAAGGAATATTGAAAACAACTTTGGCAATGCCTAAACCAAAAACCAGTTCGAAAAGCGCAATCAGCCAGAAGGGCAGGAGCTTGCCGGTAATAAACTGCCATTTTTTGATAGGTGTTACATTGATCTGTTCGATGGTGCCCAGCTCTTTTTCCTTTACGATATTCATGCCCGAAAGGAAAAAGCCGATGATCGTTACCAGCAAAACCAAAATGCCCGGAACCATATAGGTGATGTAATCCAGTTTGGGATTAAACCAAAACAGCGGCTCGGCAGTCAGATTGCCTTTGTTGGTTTTGAAAGGCATTCTTTCGGTCAGTATGTTTTTATTAAAGCCCTGAATTACCTGTTGTGCGTAGGCACTCATCAGGCTGGCTGCCGATCCGTTGATGGCATCGGTTACGAGTAAAACCTTGGTCGGTTGATTGGTTTCAATGGCCTTTTCGAAACCTGCACCAATAACGATCAACTGATCAGCATCACCATTTTTGAGCCATTCGGCGGCTTGCTCATAGTTTTGCTGACGGGCAACGATTTTAAAGAAAGAGGAGCTTTCGAATTGAAAAACCAGCTCGCGCGAGTCTTGGCTATGATCTTGATCAACAACCACAAGGCGGGTATTCTTGATCTCAAAAGTGGCGGTGTACGACAGGATAAGCAATTGCACGATGGGCACAATAAAGATAATCGGCAGCATGGTTTTATCCCTGAAAATCTGTCGGAACTCCTTTTGTAAGATGAAGATAACCGTTCGCATGGGATTTATTTTAGGTTTAGCCTGACTTCAAAATTCTTAATGCTCAACAGCACAAAAAAGACGGCCATCGCAAGGATAATCAGGGTTTCTTTCCAGATATACATAAAGCCAAGGCCTTTGAGCATAATGCTTTTCACGATGATGATAAACCATTTGCTGGGCATGAGGTGGCTCAGCCATTGCAAAGTATCAGGCATATTTTCGACCGGAAACACAAAACCCGAAAGTAAAATCGTTGGCAGCATCAGCGCAAACATCGAAAGTAGCATTGCTGTTTGTTGGGTATTACTAATGGTAGAAATAAACAAACCCATGGATAAGGCCATCAGGATAA
>JAGYNM010000191.1 GCA_018399335.1 Bacteroidales bacterium
AGAAATAGCGAAACAGCCTCAAAAACCTATGACGAATCTGTGGCAAATCTGCAGAAATTAATGAAAACCAAGGTCGCTGCTATTGAGAAGATTACCGTTCCTGAGTTATTTGGTTTTCAGATCGTAAAGGTTGCTGAAATCATGTATCTCGAAGCGGATAGCAATTACACCATCCTGCATTTTTCGGGTTTGAATAAAATTGTTGCCACACGTTCTTTGGGCGATTTCGAAAAAATTCTGGAAGGAACCCATTTCTATCGCATTCATAAATCTACCCTGATCAACTTACGCTTTCTCAAGGCTTATTCAAGCTATCAGGGTAACTTTGCTGAGCTGAGTGATGGCACCCGCCTGAGCATATCGCGCCGGAAAGTGCAGGAATTCAAAGAGGCTGTTTCTCGTATTTCCAAACTTGTTGAATAGCATGCTTATACGCCAGCTCATAGCCTTACTGCTGCTTAAGTTTGCAATTACGACTGCGCAGGCACAAAGTCCCTATATAAAACACTTTACTGTTAACGACGGCTTGAATTCTAACAAGGTTTACAATGTTTTTCAGGACAGCCGAAAATTTATCTGGTTTGCTACCGATGCCGGCGCAGTGCGTTATGATGGAACCAACTTTACTACTTATACGACCGCCGATGGACTTCCTAATAACGAGGTTATGCGTATTGAAGAGGATTCCAAAGGCCGCATATGGCTGTTTCATTTGAACGGCGAATTCACTTATTTCCAAAATGGACATTTGATCACTGCAGGTGAAGAAGCTTTTCTCGACAGCCTGAGTAACAATATGTACTTTCGTAGGATGTACGAAGATGAAGATCAAAATCTTTATTTCTATAATAATCTTAACCTGGAAATTTTTGTGCTTGATTCAGTCAATAATGTTATAAAATACCAGCTGAAGTCGATGCTTGTGAATTTCGATGGGATTACCAGCCAAAGACAAACGAGATATATAAACAAACTAACAAAGCATAATGATGTTTTTTGGCTTTACCTTAAAGACGGTATTTATCGGGCAAAAACACTCAATGATTCCCTGATTCCTTTTCAAACCTCAAATATTATTTACAGAGCATTTGATCAGAAAAATAACAGCTTTTTTCTTGACATCTATAGCAAGAATCTGCAAGAATACAAGCTTACTAAATACACTGGCTTTAAGCTGGAAGACAGTTTACGTTTTGATAACCGCAAATCAAATGAAATCGTTACGGATGTGTACGAAGATAAAAGAGGAAACCTCTGGCTTTCGTCTTATTTTTCAGGGATCTATGTTTATAACAATAACAGGCTGAAACAGCAATTTGACATTCCAAGCGCACAAAACATCATCGAAGATCACGAAGGGAACATTTGGATTGCATCACTTGGAAATGGTGTTTACCGATTGCAACCTTCCATCCTGCAGCACCAGCATTTTTATGCAAAACAGTTTTCTGGCAGTGGTATCAAGGCGCTTATGAGAGCAAAGGACAGCAGCCTTTGGATGAGTGATGGCAGTTTTTTGTACAATCTCAATAAGGATAAGCTTCGGCGATCAACCAATACACTATCTGATGGAGGTATTAATCAGCTTGCCATGCTCGATAACGGACTGATTATCGCGAATGAACCCAATCATGCATTGAAAATCCTGGAACAAAAAGACCAAACAAATGACAGCTTTAAGCTTAGTTTGCAAACTATAAATACCAGGCCGATAAAGCAATTTGCAAGCTCTCCCGACAGAAAAAGATATGCGGCCTTGGAACCTTTCGTTCTGCATTTGCATCAGATAGAAAAACCTGTAGTATTCATTCGCAGAAAGCAATCCGACAGGTTTACAGCTGTGTTCTTTAATTCCGAGGGGCAATTATTTGCTGCCGGAAAATATATTTATAAGGTGATGAACGACTCGCTCGTTCCCTATCAGCCATTGGCAGCACTCTTTGGCAAAACAATCCGTCAACACCTGAACCTGAATGCCGAAACCCAGTTATTCAACATCAGTGGCGATTCCCTTTGGTTATTCCATCAAGATACATTGCATTCGCTTACCGGACTTTTGGAGCGAAAGCTGCCAACACAGATTATATCGATCTGTTTTGACGGAGATTCCATCCTGTTTATGGCAGCTAACAACCGCCTGTATTGGAGTCCGAATGTTTTGGATGTCCTGCAAGGCAAAAAAGCACTTCTCAACAGCTTCGATATACGATTCAACAATATCAATCAAATCGAATACCACAATCAAACCCTGTATGTGGCGAGCGATGATGGCTTAAGCTGCATTCCCCTGCATAGTCTGTTCTACGGCAATAACAAAATACCCTTGGCTTACTTCAAGGAAATTGTTTTAAATGATTCTCTGCTTTCCAACGACCAAAACAACAGCAGTGTGAGGGGCAATCATACCCTTCGTTTTTCGATGGGCAGCATTCATTACTCGGATGAACAAGCCATTTTTGCCTATATGCTTGAAGGACGCGACAGCAGTTGGGTTATGCGCACAGATGGGAATATCGCCTATCAAGATCTAAGGCCGGGCAATTATACCTTT
>JAGYNM010000192.1 GCA_018399335.1 Bacteroidales bacterium
TGGTCAACCGCTACCCGGAAAAAGGATGGCAAAGGCTTCGAAGTGCTTGATGAGGAAGGCAATCAGGTTTATGCTTCCATCAAGGGAGATTTTGAGTGGAAAAAGAATGTGGAACCTGAATATATGTGGTTCAACGGTACGGCTGATCATCATTTGATGACAGACAGAGTTGATACTACGCAGCCTTTCCTCAAGATCAACACCCTGAATGGCGAATATCGCGATCCTGAAAGTAAGATTATTCCGGTAAAAGTTCATCGTGGCAGACAGCCTTACGACACCGAAAACTTAACCGTTATCCAGGCCAAGCTTTGGGACAAGGAAAAAGGTAAAGGAGCCCTGTGGCTCGATCTGGAATGGGAACGCGCCATTGAAGAAGGCATGGCTTATGTGGACATGCCCTACAGCGGTAAGCATGATTTTGTTGCAACAGAAATGTACCTTCCTGTAAATCACATGGTTTCTGATGCCAGCCAGGCTGTAAGCTGCAAAGAATGCCACACCCCCGAAAACGGTCGCCTGGCAGCGCTCAACGATTTTTATATGCCAGGCCGCGATCGCAACGAACTGTTGGATTTTGCCGGCAGGATGTTGTTGATCCTATCGCTGATTGGTGTGGCAGTGCATGCGGTAATCCGCATCATTTCTGCCCGCAAACGTAATCTGGCCCAAACCCATTAAAAACAAAACCCATGAGTAACAATACAAAAAAAGCTTACGTATATAAAGGATTCGAGCGTTTCTGGCACTGGAACCAAAGCCTGCTCATTTTCCTGCTTGCCCTCACAGGCTTCGAAATTCATAGCTCTTTTAACCTGTTTGGCTACGAAACAGCTGTTGATTTGCATAACAAATCTGCCTGGGCCTTTATCATCCTGATCATTTTTGCCATCTTTTGGCATTTTACGACAGGCGAATGGAAACAGTATATCCCAACCACGGAAAACTTACGGGCACAGGCCGAATTTTACCTGTTCGGTATTTTTAGAAATGCTCCTCATCCAACAAAGAAAACAGTCATTTCAAAATTAAACCCATTGCAAAGGCTGGTATATCTTGGCCTTAAAGTACTGATTATTCCAGTGATGGTCGTTTCGGGTTTGCTTTATATGTTCTATCGCTATCCCCAGGACGGCGGCATCGAATTCATCACTATAGATAACCTGGAAATCATCGCCCTGATTCATACTTTTGGAGCTTTCATTTTGATGGCATTTGTGATCGTACACCTTTATTTGATTACTACAGGACATACGGTTACTTCTAACCTCAAAGCAATGATTACCGGTTGGGAAGAATTGGATGAGGACGAAAATGAAGCTGAAAAAAAGGAAAATGAAGATGCAAAAATGTAATACTATGAAAAGGATCAATTTCCATTTCCTGTTGCTGCTACTGGTCGGTTTTGCCTTACTTTCCGGTTGTAGTCAGCAAAATGATAAGCCTGTACAATCAGCTTTCAATACGATTTCTGGTGGAGACCTGGCAGCTTATTTCGAACAGCACAGCAATTATATTAATACTCCAATTGCACCGGCAATTGTCAATGCAGCAGATATCTACCGCAATCGGGCGCACAATATCAAAGTGATAGACCTGCGTCCTGAAATTGAGTTTGAATCTGGCCATATCGAAGGTGCGGTAAATATTCCTACCAAAGACCTGATGAGTTATTTCCGCAACACTATTGATGCACAGGCTTTTGATACCATTGTTTTGGTTTGTGCCAAAGGACAAACTGCAGGTTTTGCTACCGGATTGCTTCGCTTGCTGGGCTATAACAATACTTTCAGCCTGCGGTTTGGAATGAGTTCTTGGAACAAAGCCATTGCCGAAGCTGGCTGGGATAAAAGCGTTGGTAATGAGTTGGTTGGTAAGCTGGATACCGAAAATCATCCCAAACCTGCTAAAGGCGCTTATCCTGAAATTGAAAGCACAGCAAGTCTGCCACTCGAAATTGCCTTTGAACGTGCTGATACTTTACTTAGCAAGCCAAGCAAAACGTATTTAATAGATTACAAAGCCATTACCGAGAATCCGGGAAAGTATTTTGTAATCAATTATTGGCCTGAGGATAAATACCTGAACCCCGGCCACCTGCCCGGTTCGATGCAATACACACCCAAAAAAGCCTTACTCACCACTACCGATCTGAGCACCTTGCCAACAGATCAACCCATTGCCGTGTATTGCTTCACCGGACAGCACAGCGCTACTGTTGTGGCCTACCTCAAAATGCTGGGTTACGATGCCTATTCTGTGAAGTTTGGTAGCAATGCCTTTATCAACGAAACGCTGATACAAACCGAAAAGAAAGCCGGTCATTACTGGTCAGATATTCACAAAAACAATTTACCCTTATCCACTGCTGCACAGCCTGCTGCTGATGATGCGCCGGCTGTAGAGATTAAATCCGTCCAGGGTGGATGCTAACAATATTAATGCTATGGAACAAAAACCTAAACCGTATATGAATCCTTACCTGGCTGGTTTTTTGCTGGGTCTGGTTTTATTGGCTGCATTTTTCATTACCGG
>JAGYNM010000193.1 GCA_018399335.1 Bacteroidales bacterium
CAAATGTAGGCCAGATTGCCGAAAACATTTTAACATAGCCTTTCAATTAGAGACTGAATTCTATCTTTGTAGCATCATTTGCGAAGTAAATACCTCATGAGTAAAGTAACAAAATCGATTGTAGAAACACCCTTGATGAAGCAATACAATGCCATCAAGGCCAAATATCCAGAGGCACTTTTACTTTTCAGGGTAGGTGATTTTTACGAAACCTTCGGTGAAGATGCCATCAAAACCTCCGAGATTTTGGGTATCGTACTCACAAAACGCGCCAATGGGGCAGCCAGCTCTGTCGAGCTTGCCGGATTTCCACATCATTCTTTGGATACTTACCTTCCAAAACTTGTTAAAGCAGGTCAAAAAGTGGCTATTTGCGACCAGCTGGAAGACCCCAAACTTGCCAAAAAAATAGTAAAACGTGGTGTAACAGAACTTGTTACACCTGGCGTTTCCTACAATGATAATGTACTCTCTCAAAAGGAAAATAATTTTTTGGCTGCCGTTCATCTTGATAAGGCCGCAACTGGTCTGGCATTTCTGGATATCTCAACCGGTGAATTTTTCGTAGCTCAGGGAAATATTGAATATGTTGATAAGCTCCTTCAAAGCTTTAATCCAAGCGAGGTAGTCATTCAGCGTAACCAGCGCAAAAATTTCATTCAAACTTTTTCGGATCGCTTTTACCTCAGTGTGTTTGACGATTGGGTTTTTACCTCAGATTTTGCGCTTGAGGTCCTCACACGACATTTCAAAACTACTTCGCTCAAAGGCTTTGGTGTTGAAGACTTTCCGGAGGGAGTGATTGCTGCTGGAGCCGCTTTGCACTACCTGCTCGAAACACATCACGATAAAATCGACCATGTTTCAGGCCTTTCACGTATTGATGAAGGGCAGTATGTTTGGCTGGATAAGTTTACCCTGAGAAATTTAGAAATGCTAAGTCCATTGAATCAGGATGCGAAAACCCTGTTGGACATTCTTGACCGCACAGTATCTCCGATGGGAAGCAGACTTATGCGCCGATGGATTGCCTTGCCTTTGAAAAATCGTAACCTGATTATCGAACGACAAGAAATCGTTGGGTATTTTCTGGCCAATTCAGCCATGGCAGCCAAAATTTCAGAAGCAATACGGGCATCGGGAGATTTGGAACGTTTAATCTCAAAAGTTTCCCTCGGAAGAGTTAGCCCGCGCGAACTGCAACAGGTTGCCAGAGCCTTGCAACAGGTCAGTATTATAAAAAATACATGTCAGGAAGATGGTCATGAGTCACTTCTAAAAATTGCTGAACAACTTAATCCATGCCAAATCATAGGCGATCGCATACTCAAACAACTTACCCAGGATCCACCTGCATTGCTTTCGAAAGGCAATATCATCGCTGATGGCGTATCTGATAAACTTGATGAACTAAGAAATCTCTCCCGATCTGGCAAAGATTTTTTACAACAAATACAGAAAAGAGAAATTGAACTCACGGGAATTTCAAGTCTTAAAGTAGGTTATAATAATGTGTTTGGTTACTTTCTGGAGGTGACTAATGTACATAAAAACAAAGTGCCCTCTTCCTGGATCCGAAAACAAACGCTCACGGGTTCAGAACGCTACATAACTGAAGAATTAAAAGAATACGAACAGAAAATTCTGGGAGCAGAGGATCAAATTCAGCAAATTGAATTAGATCTTTATCAGGAACTTGTGGTAGCTACAGCAGCTTATGTTGCTCCCATTCAGCTGAATGCAAATTTATTGGCTCGTCTCGATTGTTTGATCAGCTTTTCGGCTGTTGCAAAAAATTCCAATTACAATAAACCTGAATTAAATGATGGTTATTCAATCGACATTAAAGCTGGCCGGCATCCTGTAATTGAGCAACAACTGCCACATGGCGAATCCTACATTCCAAACGATGTGTTTCTGGACCAAAAATCACAACAAGTGATGATGATAACCGGACCAAATATGTCTGGAAAATCGGCTTTGCTTCGGCAAACTGCGCTTATCGTGCTGCTGGCGCAAATGGGCAGCTATGTTCCGGCCGAATCAGCTGTGCTGGGAATCACAGATAAAGTTTTTACGCGTGTTGGCGCCAGTGATAATATTTCGTCGGGGGAATCAACTTTTATGGTCGAAATGAACGAAACAGCCAGTATTTTGAATAATATTTCCGGCAGAAGTTTGGTGATTCTCGACGAAATCGGGCGTGGAACAAGTACTTATGATGGAATCAGCATTGCCTGGGCCATTACCGAATACCTGCACGATCATCCCTCCTATCGCGCTAAAGTGATGTTTGCAACACATTACCATGAATTGAATGAAATGTCGGCTTCCTTTGTCAGAATCCGAAACCATCACGTGGCAGTTAAGGAAATGGGAAACCGAATGATTTTTCTCCGAAAATTGAGAAAAGGAGGCAGCGCGCATAGCTTTGGTATTCATGTTGCTGCAATGGCTGGCATGCCCCGCAAAGTGATCGACAGGGCAAATAAGCTTTTGGTAATGCTCGAACAATCGCATTCGAGCGAAGCCT
>JAGYNM010000194.1 GCA_018399335.1 Bacteroidales bacterium
GAACTAAGGCTGGTGATTCTTTCGGAAAAAGCTCCGATATTTTGGCAAACAATTTTTCAAAGTCATTGAATGTTTGGCTGGTTAGCATGCCTTTACCTGCTGCCATTTTTAGCTGTGGCTTCAGTCTTTGTGCAATGAAGAATTCGCTCCAGCTTGGTGCAAATGTATTGCTTTGGGGCAGCGAACCAATGTAATTATCATGGTCGAGACCAAAAGTTTCATGCGTTTCGCGATGTAGATCAGCAAGTTTTTCGCCAAAAATTTCCCAGAAAGTATTGTCGGGATAGGCTGTCTCAATGTGTTCCATCAATAAAAAGGCAGTTTGACCTGCTTCGCCTGTTCCGATTACTTCCGGAAGGCGTATTTTCCTGCTTTTTGCCAAAATTTTCAGGCCTTTGGCTTCCAACTCAAACATTTTGGGATAACGTTTGGCCTGATTGTATTTCAGAAAGAAATCCTGTTCGGCATATCGGATAAGGAAGGCGGCGTTGATTGAGCCACCACCAAGAGCCTGCGTTTGATCTATTAAGGCTTCGTTGCCGGTGTGTTTTTTTAGGAATGCTTCCAGCTGAGAAACAATGGCTAAAGGAATCATTTTTTTAGCGAAAGTATGGTTTTTAAACGGTTGAACGAAATCACCAAAACTAAATCAGGCCTGCATTTTTACTGAAAAAACGGTTGTGCATCAGGCGTTCAAAAGCAAAAAGTGCAAGTATAGCCGGAATGATGGCCAAACTGAGGGCTGGAAGATTACCGATCAGTTCTAAAAGTGCCGGAAGTGCTTTTTGTTCGGTTTGAAGCCAGCTTCCGAAAAATTGTGCAAATTGAATTAGATATTGACTAACAAATTCAAAATCAGCCAAAAAGATGAGTGTTAATAATCCTACAAAAAGACTAAAAAACAATAAATAGCGCTCCGGGAGCAATCGATTTCTTGTCGATACAGTTTGTGGCATAACTGCAATCTGATTCATCACCTTATCTTTAAAGTCATGATTCACTTTTTCATCAGGCAGCTGCTGAATGAGATCGTTAATATTGAATTTATTGTATTTCATTTTGTATTGGTTTCGAGGTGAATAGCTTGCGTTGTTGTATCGAAATGCTGGGCCAGTTTTTTACGACTTCTGAAGAGTTTTACTTTCACATTCGACTGGCTAAGTCCGGTAATTTCTGCAATATCTTGAACCTTAAGCTGTTGTTTGTAAAACATGCTGAGGATCGTACGTTCCTCTGCTTCCAGTTTTTGCATCGCCGCATCAAGTTTTACTAAAGCTTCTTCCTGATCAAGTGCTTCCACGGTTGCTTCATCAGAAACAGGTAAATTATCATCATTCAGGTAAAACGTATTGTTGTTGAGACTATTGTGCAGCTTACGATGTTGTGAAATGGCCATATGCCAAACGATGCGATAGAGCCAGGTCGAAAATTTTGATTCCCCTTTAAAGGTGTTGAGTTTTTCGAAGGCTTTCACAAAGCTGTTCTGTGCCAAATCCTCGGCTTCTTCGCGCTGACGTAAAATCTGAAAGGCAATATTCATGACCATATGCTGGTATTTTTCGACCAATGCACCATAGGCAGCGGTTTCGCCTGCCAAAACTTTACGTATGATGATTTGATCTTCCTGCTCCATGTTTCAGTTAATTGGACGCAGCCCGTTTGAAGAAGTTACAATTTTACTGTAATTTTACTTCCCAAAGTTAAACAAAATGAAAAGGATTCTCCTAACAATTAGTTTTTTAGGGCTGTTATTAAACATATCTGCCCAGTTCGACAGCGTTTTCTATAATAATAGTTTGCGCATGGACTATATTCGGTCGGGCAATTTTGAAAATGAATGGATTGCACTCGAGAACTGGTTTGAGCAAGCGGTATGGGCAGGTTCCAGAGATGTGCTGATCGATCCTCTGGGCTATGGTAAACACTGGGTGGAAATGCGTGATGCGGCAACAGATTCCGTGTTGTATTCTAGGGGGTATGGCAGCTTGTTCAGCGAATGGCAAACCACAGCTGAGGCAAATGAAACCGTAAGGAGTTTTCCGGAAACGGTAGTAATGCCCTATCCAAAAATGCCGGTGCAAATTCGGCTGTTAACACGCACTTTTCAAGGAGATTGGAAAGAAGTATTTCGCGTAAAGCTTGATCCCGAAAATTATTTTATTAAACCCGCTCCAAAGATGAAATGGCCGGTGATGAATGTTTGGGGTGATGGCGATGCTGCTGAAGTGGTGGATATAGTTGTGTTGCCCGATGGCTATACCATGGAGGAACTAGGCGAATTTATGGAGGATGCCCGGTTTTTTGCGGAGAGTATTTTTCAGTTTGAACCCTTTAGATCTCTTAAAGACAAATTTAGAATTCGTGCGATCCTGGCACCTTCGGATGAATCCGGAATACCCGTGCCAGCAGAGGATTTTTGGCCTCAAACAGCACTTGGCTCGAGTTTTTACACCTTCGACAGCGAACGCTATTGCATGAGCTACGACAATCGCAGCATTCGCAATTTGGCCGGACAAGTACCTTATGATCA
>JAGYNM010000195.1 GCA_018399335.1 Bacteroidales bacterium
CCTGTAAATCCCATTTTGATTAGATTTTAATCAATTATTCCTTAACAAGATAAGTAATTAATTGATCACCTCAAAAAATTTAAATCCCCTTCCCCACTGAAAAAACTTCAACCCTTATATGTTGATCATATAAAAACTGCAGTATACCCAGAATCTATAGAAGTTAATTTCTCCTTATTGACATTATTTCAATGCGAAAAACTGTTTTAAATTTATTAAAGCTGTTTTCTTCACTTCAAATGAAGGCTTCATTAAAAAACTAAAACCATACAATTAAACTTTTTACACACACTGATTAAAAATCCCTCACTTCAATCAAATTAAATCTTATATTTGAACAGCTGAATATAACTTTCTCAAATTCGTTCTTTACAAACCGGAGCAAATTTGCTTTATATGGTTAATTAACACCAAACAAATCAAACAATTAAAACAAATTCTCAAATGAAAACAATCAGAACTTTTGGAATCCTGAGCCTGATAATCTTAATGCTTTCAGCCTGCAAAAAGGATGAAACAACTCAAACTGACGAACTTCTTCCTGGCCTGTGGATCAATACCCTGGTTAACGATCAGCCCATCTTAACCGACGACACTTTTGTGCTCGAACTAAAAGCAGACAAAACAGAGATGTATGCCGTTGGATTTCAACTGGATGAAAATAATTTCCGATGGGAAGAAAACAACAACTATAACTACAGTATCAATGATGATATGATTATCATAAACGGCACTGATGTATTGGGGAAAGCTTATTATATGGAGTTTAAAATTATTTCGCTGGATGCTGCTAGCCTGAAATATACAGTGCCTGTATTTACAATCGACGGCGAAAGTTTTCCGGATAACAATACCTACACCTGCAACAAAATAACCAAAGACCTGAGCAGTCAGTTTACTGGTGTTTGGTATGGTAAAAGCACAACTCCTGGAACTGCCGACACTGCTTTTCATTATTGGGAATACTTTGCTGAAGGCAACTACAATTATTACTATCAGGATGAAAGTGGCAATTGGATAAAGAAATCCGACAACGAAGGCCGCTATTTCCTTTATGGTGATTTCTTTGCTTCAAACTACAGCAACGACCTGATTAGCGGAGGCACCGGACAGGCTTATGAATGCTGGAATATTATTACAGATGGAAATACAATGAGCTGGTCAGGGCTAAGAGCAAATAATCTTGTCACTTCCTACGAAATGGAAAAAGTGGCAGCCCCGCCAATTTCTAAATAGACTTAACACCTGCAAATATGAAACTTAGCTTAAAAATAACGACGCTTTTACTACTTTTCCTTAGTTTAAATGTATTGGGCCAAAGCAATTTTAACTATGAAATTTCGCTTGTGCCTGTTTCTGTTCCGGATTTGCCGGGACTACACTCCTATGCTTTTGCGCAGCACGAAGGAAAATGGTTAATCATAGGAGGCCGTAAAGACGGACTTCATGCCAGGCAACCATTTAATGCATTTCCGGCCTCTGAAAATAATACTGATATGTATGTGGTAGATATTGCCAGCACGCAATTTTGGTCATCCTCAGTTGATGCTTTGCCTGCCAGTATCAGGGAACAATTGCAATCGACCAACATGAATTTTCATCAGGAACAGGACACGCTTTACATTATTGGTGGGTATGGTTTTTCTGAAAGTTCAAACAACCACATAACCTATCCTTATCTAACGACTGTAAATGTTCCTGAACTCATCAGTGCAATACAAAATAATCAGCCTGTTTTAAGCTATTTCAAACAAATTCAGGATGATATTTTTGCTGTAACCGGTGGCCATTTGAATAGGTTGAGCAACTCATTTTATTTGATTGGAGGTCATCGCTTCGATGGCAGATACAACCCAATGGGCAATCCAACTTACACGCAGGAATATACCAATCAAATCAGAAAATTCACCATCGACAATTCAGGAAATCAGTTAAGCTACGGAAATTACACTGCCATTACCGACCCCGTGCATCTGAGAAGAAGAGATTATAACCTCCTCCCGCAAATATTTCCGGACGGAGAACAGGGTTTTACTATTTCCTCAGGAGTTTTTCAAATCAATGCGGATTTGCCTTTTCTTTATCCGGTTGATATCAAGGCGAATAGCTATTCGCCTATAACGAGCTTTAATCAATACCTGAGCAACTATCACAGTGCTGTGGCCAGTCTTTATGATAGCATCAACAACCAGATGCATGCTATTTTCTTTGGTGGAATGAGCCAGTACTACTACGAAAACGGCAATTTGATACAGGACGATTTGGTGCCTTTCGTAAGCACAATCAGCCGCCTGACGCGAGATGCTGACGGAAACCTGACGGAATATCAGCTTCCGGTCGAAATGCCGGCATTAAAAGGCGCCAGCGCTGAGTTTATTTCCAATTCAAGTTTGCCTCATTACACAAACGAAGTACTAAAGCTCAGCGAAATAAATGCAGACAGCATCATGATTGGCCACATACCAGTTTCGAGCCAGGGAAAGGGCAGCTCTGCGAAAGAGGGC
>JAGYNM010000196.1 GCA_018399335.1 Bacteroidales bacterium
AACTGTTTTTCTATTTCCTCCGCCGAAGCTCCCGGATATACAGTAATTACAGTAAGGCTGGGCAATTCCATTTCAGGCATAACATCAAGTGGCAGCATCCTGAACGACACCAGCCCAAAGAGCAGAACCGCGATAAATGCCATGGCAGCAGTTATCGGCCTGTTGACAGCATATTTTGGTAAATTCATAATCTGTCCTCCTTTTAGTTTATTCGTACTTTGGCACCGTCAGTTAACCGATTTTTACCAGCCGTAACTAACAATTCATCGCCCGAAAGCCCATTTACAGCAACCTTATCTCCTACCATCTCAGCTCGTGTTATCCTTTTTCTATGTACTACATCATCTTGAATCACAAATACAAAGTCATTTGCTGTTCCTGCTTGTCTATAGATACTTTGAAGTGGCACAAAAACAGTTTCACGCGGGTTTAATTGAAGAAAAACTTGGGCAAACATTCCAGGTTTAACAAGCAAATCAGGGTTTTCGAGCAGCAAATCAACCTTAGCTGAATGAGTTGTCGCCGATAATTCCTCACTGATATAATTTACCCGCGCGCTAAATACAGTGTCAGGAAAAGCATCAAAGCGTAAACCAGCCTTTTGACCTATAAAAAGTTGCGGGAAAATCTTTTCGTTTATTGCAATTTCAACTTTAACCGGATTGTAATTGATAAGTTTTACAATACCATTTTCGAGTTCGAAAGCACCACTTAGGCCAGAGGGCATGAGCGAATAATTCTCGCCCTCTTCAATATATACCTCAGCAATAATGCCCTTGAAAGGCGCTATGAGTCTGGTGTTTTTTTCCATCATGGCTTTACGTGCTTCAGCCGCCTCAAATTTTGCTTTTAGGTGGTCATAATCCACCTGGCTAACACTTCCTTTAGCCACAAGACGTGATAATCTTTCATAATCAGTTTTTAAAGTTTCATAAGCGACAATAGCCTGTATCAGCATTTCATCAGATAACTCGGCGATTAACTGTCCTTGCTCAACGTGGTCGCCCTTCCGAACATGCAAACGCTCTACCCTGCCCGGCAAAGCAGTGCTAAGTGTGGCATGCCGGGATGCTTTGGCTACACCAGAAAATTTTAGCTCAGGTGTGTAAATGATTTTTTCTGCTTTAACTGCAGAAACAACTTGCACTTCATCTTGTTGACTCGCTTGCTTTTCAGTTTGTTCATTACACCCCTGCAAAAGCAAGACTATACTTAAGGTAATAGCAGTAGCAATTGAATTTACTCTTTTGGTTTTCATTTATTTAACTTTTATATTTTACAGATATCCTATTTTATCGAATTATTTGGTTTTGTTGTTGCAGAGGCCTTGTTTCACGAAGTGCAATAGACTTTAAACCGGAAAATGTGACCTAAGGCAGGTAGCCTCATGCTAAGGGCTCAAAAGAGTTTCCGATCTGCTATAATCAGCCACCAGTCTGCCACCCACTTTCTTTAGCTGGCTTTGACAAATCCATTGTGCTGTTTTGGCTTCAATATGATCAGCAGACGCTTTCTGCCACATGGCTTGTGCTTCGAGTAAATCGGTGGTTGTAACCAGTCCCTCATTATAATTATCCTGATTCAGACGCAGGTTTTCTTCTGCCTGTGCACAACCACTTTCGGTCATTTTAACCCTTTCCAGGCTTTCCTGCCAGGCAAAAAAAGCCTGAGCAACTTCAAGTTGTATCCACTCAGTAGCTTGTTTTAACTCCAGTTCAGCAATACGCTGCCCATGACGCGCAGCCTTCAAAGTGTGATTTTTATCTCCCCAATGAAATAAAGGAACATGTAAAGCAACTCCTGCAATGATATCCCCACTAAATTGCTCCTCAAAGCCATCATAAAGATTTGGGTTTGAGACAACATAATTTACCGAGGCTGCTAAATCAGGTAAATAGCGCGATTTCATGATTTTTACACCCGAACGGGAAATATTAATCTGCTGTTCCAGCATCTGAAGTTCTGTCCGGTTTTCCCTGGCGAGGGCATAAAGTTGATCCTGTGTTATGAGTGAGAAGTCGTCTTCCTGATCGGGAGCCAACACTATGTTTTCTTCCAGGTCTATGCCAATAAGCTGTGCTAAAGCCATTTTTGATAGCTTTAATCCCTGATTCACCTTAAAAAGTGCTAGCGATGCCTCATTTTTCTTTACGTCCACTTTGAGCAAATCATTATGCGTTACAAAACCTTCCTGATAGAGATTTCTTAAATCCACCGACAGATTCTCCAGCAGATCAAGATAAGCCTGCGCTAGTTTTTGTTTCTCTTCAAGTGCTATTATCTGCCAAAAAGACTCCTCTACTTTATGCAATAGCTCACTGCTTTCGTAAAGCTGTTTTTGCATGGCCAACTGTTCCGTATATGCTGCTATTCTATTGGTTTCCCGTATTTTAAAACCTGTAAACAAGGGTTGCACCAATCCGATTTGCGCTACATACACATTTTTACTGCCCAACTCACCTTCTTCTTTTGGCAGATAAACGTACTGCTTAA
>JAGYNM010000197.1 GCA_018399335.1 Bacteroidales bacterium
CTTCTTCGAGGGCGCGTTTTACGCATAAAGTATGATGCCCTTTGCTGAGCATCATTTCTATTTCGCCACATCCCTCATCAATACCTGCACTGGCAAAGTCAGTCAGCTTTTGCCTTTTATCCATCAGCATGATCCATGCGCTATAGTATCCAAATGTGTCTGTTACATTTTTACAACTTTCCCGAATCAGTTCCGCCGGATCAGCAACTTTTGTGATCATTTGATTCACGTTACGAATGCCCAGCAATACCTTTTTAAGGTGATTTTCGCGCTGCAGCGATTCGTTTAGCTTAACCACCTTCCAGATGGCATCCATAATCAGGTTCAACTGTATGACATCTGCATCGGTGTAGGGAGCTTTTCGGTTGGCCATCCCAACAACTGCCACAATTTTCCCCTGATCGAAAACCGGAATCGTCATAAAGCGCTTAAGCTCCACATGACCTTCGGGATACCCCTTTTTAAGCGGATGACTTTTTTGAAAGTCATTGATAATAATTGGTTTTCGCTGCCTTACCGCCTCGCCCCAAATTCCGGTTTTATCCAGTTCGTAGCAGGTTTGCGGATCAATAACAGCGCAAGCCTCCATCACTTCGTTTGACCAGGAGTTGAGGACAAACTGCTTAGCTGCTTCATTATAATGATAGATATATCCAAAATCACTCTGGGTGAGTTCCAGCATTTCGTTTAAAGCATTATCGAGAAAGGCCTGCAAATTTTGCTGATCAAACTGCAAAATACCCAACATATGCTTCAGTGCGTGTTCCGCATCATTTTCGATGGAAATATTTTCATTTGGATAACTCATAATGGTATTTTATCAAATAATCAATTCTAAATTGCTTTATTTTACATGCTTTGAGGAAAGGTGACAAAAAAAGTTGTTCCCTTTCCGGCCTTGCTTTCTACAGTAATGCTTCCATTGATCAAATCCACAAAATCCTTGCAAATTACCAGCCCCAATCCGGTACTTTTTTCTCCGGCTGTTCCGGGCCTTCCAGGTTCCTTTTCAAGTGAAAAAAGTTGATTTTTTACCTGTTCTCTCATCCCGATACCATTATCCCTTACGCTCAAAACCAAATCGTTTTTTGGGTTAATGGAAATAGCAACTTCAATTTTGCCACCCCGGTTTGTAAACTTAATGGCGTTTGACATCAGGTTACGGAATACGGTATCAAATATATTCGTATCAATTTTAGCTTCAATATCATGCGCAACATTTCTAACGAGTTGGATGTGTTTTTTTTCTGCTGCTGTTTCAAATTTTAAAAATCCCTTTTCGAGCTGTTCAAAGATATTGGTTAATTGATAAGCAGGTTTAATCTTTTCTCTTTGCAGCCGCGACCAATCGAGCAGGTTTTCGAGTAGTTCGTATGTGTTTACAGCTGTTTTTTGCAGCGCAAGAATCATTTTTAATTTTTCTGCCTCATTGTAGTCATCTTTTTCTTCCACATACATATCTATCAGGCTAAGCATCAAACCAATTGGATTGCGTAGGTCGTGGGCAATCACCGAAAACAGTTTATCTTTTGTTAGGTTTAGTTCATATAACTCCCGTGCATTTTTCTTAACCAGGCTTTCTGCTTTTTTACGATCGGTAATGTCGTGAATTATCGAATAAAGGAAAGATTTATCTGCTGATTTTACTAAACCACTAAACACCTCTACCTCCTTAACTGAGCCATTGGCCAGACGATGATTAAACTCAAAACGTATCTGCTTTGCAGCCTTAGCCTTGGCAGATTCCAACTTCAACTGATCAATTGATAATGTATTTATATCAGAAATCTTCATTTCAATTAATTGCTCCAGCGAATAACCATAAAAATCAACAGCTGCAGGATTGGCATCAATAATATCCAGGCTGTCCGGATCAATGAGCAGCATAACAGCATGGTTATTTTCGAAAAGGCTTCGAAACTGCTGTTCGCTTTCTTTCAGGGCATTTTCCATTTGTTTGCGTTCGTCAATATCACGCACTACAAATACTGCTTTATCATCATTTCCCGTAAAATTTCCGCTTACACTCACCCAAAAGAAAGTTCCGTCCTTGCGTGGCGTCCTGAATTCGACCTGATCAGGCCTTCCGGTGGATACTGCATTCGAAAACCTTTCGATGATTACAGGAAGGTCGTCCGCATGGACAAAATCGAAAAGGGATTTGCCCACCATTTCTTCCTGTGTGTAACCAAACATGGAGCAAGCCGGTGAGGCAAATTCAATCATACCTTCTTTATCGCTCATCACAAGCATATCAGCCATGTTTTCGTTGATGGTTCGGAGTGTTGTTTCCTTCTTCTCCAATTCAGCCTCAACTTTTTTGCGTGCCGTTTGATCAATAATAGCGAGCAACCATTCTGATTTTTCGGCATTATTCTGAGCCGCCTGGATCAAAACCGGTATTTGCCTGTTATCTGATTGATTGATAATAACACACTCAATTTGCCTATCTGCCTTGCCTTTTTTTAACCCCTTAATAAAATGA
>JAGYNM010000198.1 GCA_018399335.1 Bacteroidales bacterium
AGCTCAGGCATAGGCGAGCTTGCCGAAGGCGAAGGTATAATGGCACTTCCCCGAGCGCTTTTTCAAGCTGGCGTGCCTCAGGTTGTAGCCAGTTTGTGGCCTGTGAATGATCTGGCTACTGCCCGCCTGATGAAACATTTTTATGCCCGGCTACTCCATAACGAATCAGCTGCAGAGGCACTGCGGGCTGCACAACTGGATTGCGCCGCAGAAGGAATGCCCGCCATCGATTGGGCAGCCTTTATCCTGCTGGGTTCATAAAGCTTACTTCTTCTAAAATTCTACCAGGTGAATATTTGCTCCAATTTCCTGAAGATAGTGATATAGCTCCAGCTCCTTTTTTAGCCTGGCTTTGATATGAAAATCTGATCGCCCTTCGAAAAGCTCCGCTGCTGCCGGGTAGTTACCCATCAATTCATAACACAAGCCCAGACAAACAGCTGCTTCATCCCTGCCCTCTGCTTCGTAGATCCGTTTGAAAAGCTGACCAAGTTTCACCAATTCATGATCCTTTATCCAGGATCTGGCCTGTTTGTAATCATCTTTTAGCTGTTTGTCCTTCACTTTTACACTGGGGAAGTCAATCCAGCGATTATCAAATTCAATGAAATTGAACTGATAATAATATGCATTTTGAAATGCTTTGGCGCAATTTTCTTCCAGCTCCTTGAGCGGTTTCGGTTTTTTGCCTGGCTTCTGTTCCGACTCTTTCCGAATACCAACACTATCAAACGCAACAGTGCCATCAGGATAGGTAAAGCTGAGTGCTACATCCAATAAAGCCCGGTTTGTGATCCGCCATTCAAAATAGGGAATCGGGCTGCCAATGTGGGTTCCTGACTCAACAAAAGCCACTTCATCGCGCGCGCTGACACTTTCGGCAGTGTAGTAGCCGCTCACAATCACATCAGCCGAAAGCGGATCCGGCGCAGCCTGAAAAAGGCCTCCATATACCAACTGATTCAGGTTTGGATTATCAGTGGGGGCTTGAGTCCTTTTTGTAAACAGCTCCTGAAGTCTTCCGTTGACATCAACAAAATCCTTCGTGCCTCTGTTTTCGAGTGGTTCAAAATAAATAGACGGCCCTTTCAGCAAGGTGGTATTATTCAGCGAATACACGCTAAACTCTTCCTTTTGGGCAAACAAAATACCGGAAAGAAGAACGAACAGACTAAAAATCGGGATTATTTTTTTATACATTTTTATACTGTTTTTATTGCTTTTTATAAAACATGAACCAGTTTCCAACGGGAAGCATCCTGAAAATGTTCAACAGGAACTATATCACCTTCTTCATTTACAGCAACATATGCTTTGGTGGCTGCATTCTGAAAAACGACATGGGAGCCGTCGACCATCACGATCCATTTGGTGCGTGCATTATCAACGACAAAGCGCGACCGCGCAAAAAACACATCATTTTCCTGCGCATTGTCTTCGAGCAGCCATTCGTAATCACTTTCCGGCTCGTAGCTGTATATATCCATCACCCGCTGAGTCAGGCTCAGCTTATCCTGCACAAAATAGATCATCGGATGATTCGCACCATCACCTAATGGAACGATTTCGCGTCCCAATACAAATCCATGATGGCTGTCGATAGCCATAAAGGGCTTGATTTTTTTATCCAGTGGATTAAGCACTTCGGAGCTGATATTGCGTATCTGAGCGCTGGCTGTAAGGCCAATCAGCAGAAATACCATTCCTAAAATTCTTTTCATATTTGAAGGTTTTGATAAGATTCTGTCTCAAAAGTTTTCAGTCAGAAGACTTTTGAGACAGAACCTTTGGTTTTTATTCCATCAATATTTTAATTTGCGATTAGCTTTGTAGGGTCCTACCTGCATTTCGGTCCAGTTGCCTTCGTCATCATACTTAAAGGCACAGTCCCAAAGCTGTTCGGCTTCAAACTCAAAATTGTCTTCACTAATATCTCCCCGGGGAGCGTGACCCTGAGCATATGATTCAACAAACCATTGTCTAAGATTGAGTTTTTCCTCTACCTCAACATTGCCTTTCATCCTGAAATTATAATCCACCTGAAGCGGATTGCCGTGTGCGTCAGTTTCACGGAAGTTAATCTCGCGCACCATTTCTTCGGCTGATATACGCTGAACACGTGAAGAAAAGAAAGCTCCAAAATTATTTTCAACCTCACCGGTCCATTTCCAGTTCGTAAGCACACCCTTTTCGTTGATCGTGGCTTTTGTTTCAAATTTTGTTTTGGTTCTGTTTCGTTTTGGTTCGATGCCATTGGAAGTCAGCACATCCTTAAAAATTGCGTTGGCTTTACCAAAATTAGAGGTTCCTGTAAAATAAATAGTCCCTTCCAGGTCCACTTTCAGCTGTACAACTTCATTCGATGCAAACTTACGGGTGATGTCTGAAGCTTCGCCCCATGTTTGAGCCCTTAAAGGATCATAGGTGTAATTGATATCTGTGGCAGGCTTATTCGAATTCATAAAGCCATCTGCTTT
>JAGYNM010000199.1 GCA_018399335.1 Bacteroidales bacterium
AGTCAACATGGGCCGAGCTGGCTGATTACGCTCCATCTGACTACATGAATAACGACTTTGGAATATCGCTTGATCATAATTTTTCTGATCATCAGCTTAGCACAAATCTAACTTATCAGATGGATGCTTACCGCTACTATGGTTTTAAGCCAGCAGATTATCCCAGCACAATTTTTGATAAAGAGGATTTGAAGCAAACTTATCAAAACATTGGCTTTGCAGCAGATTTGATAAGTACCGAGCAACGACTTGGCTATCTGAATCACACTATTGGAGTAGATTACAATTATTTTTTCAATAATGATAAAACCCAGGAACATCAGATAGTGCTCGATGGTGATTTTTCGATGCAATTCGACTGGTTCGATTTTGAAGGAGAACAGGTAATCGGGATTGAAGCCGGAGGAGATTTTTATCATAACAGTGATTCTTTGCAGTCCGGATCGCATATATTGGCTGCTGCGTTACCCTATTTGCGCCTTAAAGGTAGCTTTTACCAACTCAAGCTAGGCTTGCGAATGAATTATCAGCCTGATCTGAATACCGCTTTTTGGTGGTATCCTGTTATTCGCGGAAATCTTTATCTCCTCGATAAAAAGTTGGAATTTTATGCAGGTACAGATGGTGGTATCAAACGCATCAATTACCTTGATCTTTCCGAAAATAATCCATGGATCAATCCGATTGTGCCATTGGGATGGGAGAATCAGCGATTTAGCTTTGATGCGGGTGTGCGGGCAGCTGTGTCATCCAGCCTCGATCTGCATGCCGGTGTTCGTTTTGAAGAAACTTCAAATAGCCCGTTTTATATTATTGATACGCTCATGCCTTTTCATAACAGCTTCACGCTTGTTTATGATGGCATGAGTCACTTCAGTTTCTTGGCAGAAGCTGCCTGGAAACCTGCCGAAAAATGGCAGATCGAAGCGTCTTTAACCTGGAATCAATACGCTACCGATTCGCTGCCGGAAGCCTGGCACAAACCAGCTTTTATGTTTGACCTTGACGCCTATTGGGCTGCCTGGAAAGATTTGACACTAAATGGTGGAATGCTGCTCAGGGGCAGTCAGCAGGTGCCTGTTTATAGTAATGGAATCGAAACGGCAACAACGCTTGATGGCATTGCAGATATCTACCTGGGAGCAGATTATTACTTTTCGCCGGCCTTAACGGCTTATGCAAGGTTTGATAATTTGCTTAATCAAAAGTATTTACTTTATCAAAATTATCCTGCTTACGGCCTTGAATTCAGTGCTGGTATTAAGATTCGTTTTTAAAGCTAAATGCTCATAACTTTTCTTGCAGGATGCGATCTCAATCGGTTTAAAAAAACACCCGGAATTGTTAATAACTTAGCTGGATTTGAGCATATTGCTTGAGTTTTTGTAAGCTTAAAAATTGTAACTTTGCATGTTTGATAAAACCTAGCAATAATAGACTGAAAATGACTGCAGAAGAAAAAAGAGACTTAACAAATAGCCAATATAACGCCTCAAATATTCAGGTGCTCGAAGGTTTGGAAGCCGTTCGAAAAAGACCTGCCATGTATATTGGTGATGTGAATGTTCGTGGATTGCATCACCTTGTTTATGAGGTAGTTGACAATTCTATCGATGAAGCAATGGGTGGCTATTGCGACCGGATTGAAATTGCAATTCATAAAGATAATTCAATCAGCGTATTGGATAATGGTCGTGGTATCCCGACCGGACTGCACGAGAAAGAAAATCGTTCTGCCCTTGAGGTTGTAATGACTGTTTTGCATGCTGGTGGAAAATTTGATAAAGGTTCCTACAAAGTTTCCGGTGGTTTGCATGGCGTAGGTGTGAGTTGTGTGAATGCACTTTCTGTTAACCTCAAAGCAACGGTATATCGCGAAGGCAAAGAATTTATTCAGGAGTATTCTTGTGGTAAACCTCTTTACGACGTAAAAACGGTTGGTGAATCTGATATCAACGGCACAAAAATTACTTTTAAGCCCGACAATAGCATTTTTATAACCACCAGCTACGATTATGATATTTTGGCCTCGCGTATGCGTGAGCTGGCGTTTCTAAATCGTGGAATTACGATTATACTAACGGATGAACGTGATGAATTGTATGATGGTGAAATCAAATCTGAGACATTTTTCTCTGAAAATGGCTTGCCTGATTTTATCGCTTATCTCGACGAAAATCGCGATAAGTTAATCCCCAATCCCATCGCAATCGAAGGCGAACGTAATGATGTGCCTGTTGAGATTGCCATGCAATACAATACCTCATTTGCTGAAAACCTGCATTCTTACGTAAATAATATCAGTACGCATGAAGGCGGAACGCATCTTGCCGGTTTCAGGCGCGGGCTTACCCGTACACTGAAATCTTATGCAGAAAAATCAGGGATGCTGTCTAAACTTAAGTTTGATATCAATGGTGATGACTTCCGCGAAGGACTCACAGCAATTATTTCCGTGAAAGT
>JAGYNM010000002.1 GCA_018399335.1 Bacteroidales bacterium
TATAGAATTGTCTGGAATCGAAATATCTTATACTGCATTTGCAGGAATATATGCGAAAACAGATCCCGATTGCAGTTTCGAGGCCACAAGAGAAAATTTCACTTTTTATAACCTGGAAATCCATGAATGCTATTTACATCATATTGGCGATGAAGGATTCTACATCGGCAGTTCAAAATATACAGGCCAATATCTTCCAGATTGCGACACAACAGTGTTACCCCATTTAATGCATAATGTATTAATTTACAATAATTTGATTGAAGACACAGGTTGGGACGGATTACAGGTAAGCAGTGCTGTTGGTGATTGTCGCATCTTTAATAACCGTATTTTCAGGGATTCATACAAAGAAACCGTCTATCAAATGTCAGGAATTTTAATTGGCGGTGGCTCCGAATGCGATTGCTACAACAATCAGATTTTCGACGGTAAAGGTGATGGCATTGATATGTTTGGCCACGGCGATAGCCGTATCTATAACAATCTTATTGTCAGGGCAGGAAAGAGCTTTCAACCAAATAATCCAGATGAATCACGGCACGGAATTTTTATTGGTAATCCCCCAGACAACAGCTTATCGAACCTGGATATTTTACATAATACCATTATCGATCCAAAAACCACCGGAATCAGGTACTTTAATTCCTTCACAAGTTATAATACAATTGCTAACAACTTAGTAACCAGACCCGGAGCTTATGATCAAATTGGAAACAATGCTTATTTTAATCATAATTTGACTACTGATTTATTTGTTTCAACCGGAAATTTTTTCACACAATCAATTGATTACGTTGGCTTTATAAATTTCTCTGAGAACGACTTTGATCTTAAGGCAAACTCCCCTGCAATAAATCGCGCAACTGATTTAGGTTATAGTGGCATTTTATTCGACCTCCTGGATCGTCCGCGTCCTCATAATCAAGGATTTGATCAGGGAGCCTTTGAATGTCAGGAAATTAATGCCTCGGTTATACAATTGGAAGGGGAAAATAAAAAACCATATACGTTTGGTTTTCAGCCAAAAAGTGACGTATTACAGCTTCATTTCAAAGAAGCTATACCTAATTTAACCCTTTACATTTTTGATCTGGCAGGCAAAGCAGTAATTCAAAATCAAATCCAAAGTCAAGGAGCATTTCACCATAATATTTCTGTTTCAGAATTAAAATCCGGACTTTACCTATTGAAGATCAAAGGATTTAAGATTGATTACACGGAAAAATTTAGCATTACTAAGTAAAACATCTCAGCATGCAGTTAAAAAAAATTATTCCGCTTGGCTTGGGCATTTTCTTACGTAAGAATTATCTTTTTATCAAAGGCATGGCCTATCGTGGAGATAAGTTTTACTGTCCCTTTTGTGATGCCGGATTTAAAGACTTTTTGGATGGAGGAACAGCTGTGGCCATCAACGAAAAACTTGATGTGATCGGAGCTGGAAAACGACCCAAGACAATTTGTCCAGCCTGTCATTCCAACGATCGTGAAAGGCTATTACGTTGGCTTTTCGAAAATCGTTTTCAAATTTCATCTGCCGACAAAATTCTCCATATTGCTCCCGAACCTTCGCTTGGACGTTATTTGCAATCGAAAAGTCCGAAAGGCTATGTATCAGGCGTAAAGTATTATGAAGGCTTCTATTATCCGCCTGGCGTAAAGTTAATGGATTTATTAAACCTTCCTTTTGACAATAATCATTTCGATTGGGTCATTTGCAACCATGTTTTAGAACATATTCCTGATGATCAGGCTGCTATGAAAGCCATTTTTAATGTATTGAAGAAAGGCGGAAAAGCAATTCTGCAGGTGCCATGGTCTCCACTTCTTGATCAGACAAAGGAGGACTTTAGCATCCAAGACCCGAAAGAGCGAGAAGCAGCTTTTGGCCAGTTCGATCATGTAAGAATTTACGGTAATGATTATACTACAAGACTTAATAATGCTGGTTTTCAGGTTAATAAACTTGAATTTGAGGATCTAGGGATACTAAAAAATGACATTGAAAAGATGCAACTTAATAAGAAAGAATGTATCTTTATTGTCACAAAATGAGCGTTTAGTTATGAGGTTCAACCTGCCCAATAAAAATACTTTTTTCGTCTTTGTTTTCGGACTTGCCAGCTGCTATTTTTATGTTTTTGGTCAAAAAACTTTTGCATCACAAACCAATTTTCCATCTGAAGTAATCGCCAGAGATATCTTGCTCATTACACAAGCACTTACTGATACTACAGTCTTACAGAATGAAGAATTTGTCATAAAAACACTTTCGAATAGTAAATCACTTATAAATTGGGACTTGAATAGTATTGCACTTAATTTTCTTGATTTAACAGCTGATCGCTTTAATCAGCTTGCCAACGATGAAAGCAAGCTTGAATTTATGCACTTACAAATCATAGCAAGTGAAAATCAGCCTTCAGTAGATAAACTAAAAAACTACCTGATGCTTGCTGAATCAGTTGACAATGATTTGTATCAACAATTTGGTTATGCATTGATTATCAATCATTACCGTGTAAGCAATGAAACATCAAAAGCATTTCTCTATTACAATGCGGCAAAACCTTGGATTGAAAGTCAAAATGCTTCTTTGCCCCTTTTTCTGGAATCTATATTCTTAACAGGATTACCTGATAAATCAACAGTTGATTCCTTATGGTCTGATCGTTTTAAACAATCAGCTCCACAACACTTGGAGAATAATTGGTTTATTAAAAAATATTTATCGGAAGTAGATACACAGGATTTTCAATTTATTAAATTGCTGATCAAGGATTTAGAAGTATTTTCTTCTCCAAGTTTGAAAGCACTTATATATCAGAATCACGCTAATTCGTTATTAGCAGAAGATTCACTTCAGGCGTTTAATAGTTTTCTAACTGCTTTTGACTACTTTGAACAAGCTGATTCATTAAATCAATTGTACGTCAATGATTTAAATAATAATTTACTTAAACTACATTCGCAATTATCATTACAATCCGGTAATAAATTAATTAACTGGAAAACCCTGACCGCAGCATTTTTATTCTTTTTTAGTTTGTTTTTGATATTCAGGCTAATTCAATGGAAACAAAAAGCTAAAAAGAAAATTTCAGAAACCACCATAGCGATAATTGAGACCAGAAGCAAGCTGCAAATTGCAAATGATGAAGTTGATGAACGCGTAAAATCGCGTGAGCAAGCAATTGATTCTGAGTTAAAAGAGAGTGAAAATCTGGATAAAATTTTGAAAATTACACTCAAAAATGCTGAAGAAGCCAATTTTCAAAAGAATGCTTTTATGGCCAATATGAGCCACGAAATCAGAACACCATTGAATGGCATTTTAGGTTTTTCCAGTTTGCTGGGATTAGAACTTGCAAAAATTGATGAACCTGAACTTTTTGAATATGCAAACAGCATTCAGAAAAGCGGCGACAAATTGCTTCATCTTTTGAATAATATAATAGATATCAGCAGGTTACAAGCCAATGATTTTGCCTTGAAAAAACAAAAGATTGCACTGAAAGAAGTGACTGAAGAAATACTTCTCGAAAATAAATCAAGAGCTATAGACAAAGGCCTCACCTTTTTAAATGAAACGAAAGAAGATATTTGGATTGAAACAGACAGGCCCATTATTAAGCGTATTTTAAGCGAGATTGTTGACAATAGCATTAAATACACTAACAAAGGGTATATCAAGCTATTAGCTGAAAATTTGCCTGATAAGGAAAGCATAAAAATCGTCTTATCCGACACCGGACAAGGAATCGACAGCAGTTATCTGGAGGCAATTTTTGAACCATTCCGGCAAGATAAGCAAGGTTATTCTAAGCAATATCAGGGCGCCGGATTAGGACTTCCACTTGCAAAAAGTATGACTGAACTTCTTGGCGGACAATTCATTATAACATCCGAAAAGGCACGTGGAACTACAATTACTATCACAATGCCTCTTAGTCTTAAGTCAGGGAAATTCGATATAATTCCTGATAATAAGAAGAAAAGTAGCAAAGGCTGGTCTATTAGGCCAAATCCAAATATCCTTTTGGTTGAGGATGATCATGCGAATAAAATTGTAATTACCAAATACCTTGAAAAATTTGGTCTGGTTACCCCTGCAATGCGCGGCGAAGATGCTATCAAGGCAATCGTGCAATCAGTTGAAAACCAAAATATTTTTGATATCATTATGATGGATATCAACCTGCCTGCACCTTGGGACGGCATCAAATTAATGAATTTTATTCGGGAGAAATATCCTGAGTATAAAACAGTTCCTTTTGTTGCACAAACTGCTTATGGTATGTCAGGAGATGAACTACGTTTCCTCGAGGCCGGCTTTGATGCCTACATTGCCAAACCAATAACAATGGAACAAATAAAAACCATTTTTACAGGATAAACAGATTAATTCCAAACACTTCATAGTAAAAATGCTAAGTTATAAGCCTTTTGTAGTAATATCTTTAAACCGTTAACCCATCATAATCAGAACGGACGAAAAAAAATACATGGCTTATTCATGAAAGTGCAATGGAATTTTATACCTTTGTGCTAGAACAAAATAATAAACAACTTAGGAATTAGCTTTAATTCCTTAAAAAGTGGAGAGCAAACGTCTTGGATACCAACGAAATCAAACAAACGCTTCATATTCTGCTTGTTGAAGACAACGAGTTAAATCAAAAGTTTGCTATGGCTGTACTCAAGCGTCTCGGACACACTTATGAGTTGGCGGAAAACGGTGCTGTTGGTTTTCAAAAATACCTCAACGGTAAATTCGACCTCATCCTCATGGACATTCAAATGCCCGAAATGAATGGTATTGAGGCCACAATATCGATCCGGGAACACGAACGGAAGAACAACATTAAACCCATTCCCATAATTGCAGTTACAGCCTTTGCAATGGAACACGACAGAAGAAATTGTATGGAAGCTGGAATGAATGAGTTTCTTACCAAACCCTACAAACCTCAAGACATGATGGCCAAAATTGAAAAAGTACTCGAATAAAAAAACCGCTTCCAAGAGCGGTTTTTTTATATCACTACTTTTATTAGGCTTTTAATCAATAACTTCCAGAAGCTCTACATCAAAAACTAAGGGAGAATACGCTGGAATATCTTCACCTCTTGCTGTTGCTCCGTAAGCTAAACTGGAAGGGAGAATAAATGTTGCTTTTCCACCAGCTTTCATCAAAGCAATTCCTTCGTCCCATCCCTGAATCACTTGTCCTTTGCCCAACTCAAAACTGAAAGCCTCACCACCATCCAAAGAAGATTGTAATTTTTCTCCATCAATATTATACAGGGTATAATGTACTTTCACAGTTTTACCAGCTGCCGCCTGACTACCTGTACCAGCCACTTTTTCAATATAATACAATCCACTTTCGCGAGGATCGACCGTAATATTATTATTGATAAGGTATGCAGAAATCTTTTTTCCTTCATTTAAGCGAGCCGTTTCAGCCTTTGCTTCCTCAGCTTTTCTGGCCACTTCCCGTTCTTTTTCAACTTGCTCTTTTGTTTTAATATCCACAAGTTCAGTTTCATAAACCAAAGTGGTATAAGGCAAAACCATTTGTCCCCTTCCAAGACTATCAAAAGCTAAAGAGGATGGCACAATAAGTCTGTTTTTACCTCCTTTGCGCAAATAACCAACTCCTTCATCAAAGCCTTTCGTATCGAAGGCTTGGCCATATGTAACTTCCATTGGATCACGACCAACAGAAGTAAAGAGCTGATTTCCATCTACATCACTAATTGTAAAATGAACCATCAGCACATCACCATCTTGTGGTTTTCTACCTTTACCGGCCTTCAAATCAATAACATGCAAACCAGATTCCTTAGTTTCATACTCTCCTTTCAATTCTTCCAGTAATGCAGTAAGTTTTGTTTGCTCTTCTTCTTTGCGTTGCTTCAGAAATTCTTGCTCCTCTGCGATCAGCTCTGCCTCTGTTTGAATCTCTAAAAGTTTGATATCAAAATACATCGGACTTCCAGGCGTCACAAATTCCGGTAAACTCTGGATACCAGCAGTTACCAAATAAAATGAATCTGCCGGAAACACTATTGTCGCTGAATCTCCCACATGAAGTTCTGCAAGAGCAGTGTACAAATCTCCCTTAAAAGTAGGTTCAATAATAGGAAACTTTAAGGGTTCACTAAACAGTTTTGTGTCAAAAAGTACTGTGTCTTCTAGGTAATATTTCATTTCAACTGAAACAACATCATTTAAGAATGCTGTACTTACCTCATCACTTTTTTCGTGGTACTTGATATAAACGCCACTTTCAGTTTGCTCAAAACCTGGATATGGCGATTGACTACAAGCACTCAACAGTCCGATCAGGCCTGCAAACAACACAAAAACTTTAGCATTAATTTTTAACATAAATATTTGATTTAGAGTATAATAGCAAATTTAACTGATTCTGAAGTGTTACTAATTAAGCACCTCAAGCAGTTCCACTTCAAAAACCAAAGGGCTATATGCTGGAATTTTCCCCGTTTCGCGTTCTCCATAAGCCAGGTTATAAGGTATGATCAACATTGCCTTTCCGCCTTCTCTCATCATGGCTATACCTTCGTCCCAGCCCTTTATAACTCGTCCTGCACCCAGTTCAAATTCGAACGGGCTGCCCCTGCTGTAGGAATCATCAAATGGTAATCCGTTTGTAAGTCTTCCGGCATAATGAACTTTAACTTTTTGACCTTTTTGAGGTTGGGGTCCTTTTCCGCGCTCAAGCTCAACATAATAAAGCCCTGAACCCGTTGGTAAAACTTTGATATTTTCCTGATCAAGAAATTTTTGTAGCATCGACTCTGATTCTGCAATCTGGTCAGCTTTTTTCTTATATTGCTCAGCTTCATAAGCTTCTGGCGACAAAAAATCAATCAACCGAATATCAAAACGCATCATATCACCTTCTTTAACAAAGGCAGGAAGTTCCCTTACCCTGAAAACCTCCAAAAATATTCGATCGGCCGGGCATAAAAAGCTCGCCGAATCTCCTTTGTGCATTTGTGCAATCCCTTCATAAAAATCTCCGGGAAATATCGGTGACATCAGCGGGAAGCGCATTTGTTGTTTCAATTTATAACTGTCGAAAATCACTGAATCATTTATTGCATATTTCATGTCAACATGCACAATATCATTAATTTCAGGTTGATTTTCATTTGAGTTCTCTTCGTAAAAACGATATTTTAATCCGCTTTCGGAGGTCTTAAAATCATTTCCACCCATATTGCTGCAGGCAGTAAAAACAAGAATCGTAACGAAAAGCAAAATTGGAAATAAGCGTAATCTTTTCATTTTATTGGTTTTAATCTAATATTTCAATCTCATATACCAGGCTGGTTCTCGGCGGGATTTTGTCCTCATCTCCCAACAGCCCAAAAGCAAGATGCGAAGGTAAGATAATTGTAGCCAAGTCGCCTCTTCTCAGCAATAAAACAGCTTCTTCCAATCCGGTTTCAACTCCGCCACGGCCAACTGTGAATGTTTTAACTCCCTTATCATCAGAGGAATAAACAACATCACCTGTCAGAAATTTGACTTTATATTTAAAACTAACTCTTTCACCTCTTTTTACAGGTGTTCCATCTCCCTCTTTACGGATCACATACCTTAAGCCTGTTCCCGTTTTCGTTACATCAAGGTTGTGCCGTTTAACGTAAGCATCAATTTGCTCATTTTCTGTCCGAACTAAGTATCGATTTGCCTTTTCTAGAGATTGTTGAACCTCATTTGAAGAAGGCACTTCCTTTTTAGTATTTTGAGGTGTATTACTACACGAACCACTAATGAAAATGGCAAAAAGAAACAAAAACTTAAGTGTTAATAAGCTTTTTCGTAACATATTCAACTAACTGTTCAGCTGGTTTTTATAGAAAGGTAAAACTTTAATTAACTGGTCAACGGCTTCATTAAAAGTGGTTTTTGAACTTCCGCCAGCTGCGTTGGCATGACCTCCCCCATTAAAATGATTTTTTGCCAACTCATGAACCGAGAAACTTCCTTTTGAACGAAACGAAAACCTAATCTGATCTTTCTTCTCAGTTATCAATACCGACATTTTTATGTTATTCATTGATAATGGGTAGTTTACCACACCTTCCGTGTCACCAATCTGAAAATTAAACCGATTCAAATCATCCTTATTTAGGGTAATAATGGCAGTGCTAAATTCATTAAAAACCTGCATTCTATTGCTTATCGCATGTCCCAGAAGCCGTAAACGATCTTCCGAAAAGGTATCATAAACCTGTTGATGCACATGTACAGCATCTAAACCATTTTGGATCAATTTAGCCACAGCCACGAAAATTTGAGGCCGGTTAATTGAATGACTAAAAGAACCGGTATCAGTCATTATTCCAGTGAAAAGCGCTTGCGAAATTTCCTGATTCCGGAAATATACTTCACCAAAATGCGAAATGAGTTCAAAAACCAATTCTGCTGTACTCGAAACAGCTGTGTCTGACAACAACCACTTAAAATTTTCGATTTCCGGTTCACGATGATGATCAATCAGCACAAATGAACAATTAAGCTTCTTTAAATCATCCTGTAAAGTCCCGGAACGTGATAAGCCATTATAATCCAGACAAAACACATAATCAGCCTGTTGCAGCACCTGCCTGACTTCAGTTGCAGTTTGATCGAAAATCATAATATTTGCCGACCCTTCAAGCCATGAAAGAAATACTGGAAATTTATTGGGTGATACAACTGTAACTTCTTGCTTATTAAGCCTTAAAAACGCTGCTAATGCAAGGGCAGAACCAACTGCATCGCCATCTGGATTGGTATGAATTGTTAAAACTATTTTATGAGGAGTTGAAATCAATTGCCGGAAAGCTTCAAAAAACTGTGGTCGTTCCATATAAAAACTCTATTTGAGCACAAAACTACATAATTAGCGCGTATCGGAAAGGAAAATATCCCTCAGGATAGCTCAATAATTCAACCAAAAAACTGATTTAATGTCAATCTTTAGGAAAAAGACTATTTTTGCGGCACACAATAAAAACAAATTCATGAACGGAAATCTCACATTTACTATGGTTAAACCAGCAGCTGTGGCAGATGGACATACAGCTGCGATTCTGGCAAAAATTACTGAAGGCGGATTCAACATTAAGGCGCTTAAAATGACACGTTTAAGCAAGGAACAAGCCGAACAGTTTTACGCAATTCATAGTGAAAGGCCATTCTTTAACAGCCTTGTAGCTTCTATGACATCAGGTCCTATTGTTGCTGCGCTCTTGGAAAAAGAAAATGCTGTAGAAGGCTTTAGAAACTATATTGGCGCCACAAACCCTGCAGATGCTGCAAACGGAACTATTCGTAAGCTTTATGGCAAATCCATTGAAGACAATGCAGTACACGGTTCAGATAGCGATGAAAACGCTCGCATTGAATCCGCTTACTTTTTTAGCGAATTTGAGCGGTTCTAGTCTGATTTTGTCGGATTGAGTTGATCAAAAGTGTTATCTGAATAAACCAGGACAATCTTCACAATTTCTTTCTGTGAACTATTATTTACAACTTCCTCAGTTACTGGGGAAGTTTTTTTGTTTACAGGTATTTTATTTTCAACACTTTGGTTGTCTATTTCTGATGATCTGGACGCAACCTCTTCCGTTTTTGTTTGAGAAGAATCTGTATCAAAAAGCAACTGCTCACTTCGCTCTGTTGATTTTGTCGTGCCTGTAATGGGTCCCTTCCCCAGGATAATCCAATCAAGGTTAAACTCTGGAAAAGTCTCTTTTAACTTCAAAACAAAGTCCAGACTAGGCTTATTTCGTCCCGAAAGGAGATGAGAAATACCAGAACGCTGCACTTCTAACTGATCAGCAAATTGTGCTGCAGTCAGATTTTTCGAACGCATAATATGTGCAATTCTATCTTTTACCATCTGCTCGTCAAATATTCAATTAAACCATCGATTAGAATCTTGTTACAAATGTACAACAATAATTTACAAAGTTAACTTATGATAATTTACTTGTGTAACATATTGTAGTGTTACACTTGTAACTATTAACCGTTTGCTAAATGAACTGAACTATAGCTTTAGATAGTATTCATATTAAACTGTATATCATGTTTATAGTAATGTATAATAAATTACTCAAATTAATTGAAAGGCCCTATCAATTATTCAATTAATAGTTTATATAAAGAATTTTATATATCTGATATACAACATTATATAATACTTTTATAAATTTTATTCAAATATTTAGCAATGTAACTTTTGTTAGGACTTTTATCAATCAAACTACAATTGTTAATTATGTTTATAAGTTATTGATTAACTGATATTTCAATCATTACCCTGAATTACAAATGTTACACATGTTATATTGATTACATTTGTAACATTTTACTTCTTATCATAATTTTATTAGTAGAATTTCCTAAAAATTATGCGCATTAAAAAAAACGTGTATTTTTGATTGATCAACCTTCAACAAATGCCAATGAAATATCTACTATTGTCTTTGCTCCTTTTTAAGCTAAGCTTCCTATCGCTCATGGCTCAGCCAGTGGATATGAAGTTGCTTGAAATTCCAAATCCTGATAGTGCCCAGATTGCAGAGATGATTAATGAAACCCAACGTATTTATAGAAACGAACCTGAAAGAGCCCTTCAACTTGTAGATAAAGCCCTTAGCCATGCCAGCGCTGATAATTTAGAAATGCTTCAGTCAAGAGCTTATAGTTTGAAAGGTGTTGTGTTGAAAAACAAAGGCATGTTTCCTGAAGCTATTGAATCTCATCTTAATTCGCTTAGGATCAATGAAAAGCTAGATGTAAAAAATGCCATGGCCACAAATTACAATGATATTGGCATCATTTACAAAACAATGGGGGAATATGATGAAGCATTAGACAGCTACCTGAAAGCTAATGCAATATGCGAAGAATTAAATCTGGTTCGTGGCAGAATTATGACGCTAAACAATATTGGAACCATTTACGAAGCCAAAAATGAATTTGATAATGCTGTGTTATATTACAATCGCGCGTTTAAAGATGCTGTGAAAGAAGGCATTGAGGATGCTCAGGCTATTGTACTCAATAACCTTGGAGAAATATATGCACAGCATGGCAAAAGAGATATTGCACAAGATTATTTCCGCAGAACGCTTGCCTTGGATAAAAAAACAGGTGATGAGATCGGATCGATTTATTCTATGCTCAATATCGCCGGAACTTATATTGGCTCTAAAAAGTTTGACAGCGCTGCATATTTCTATAAAGAAGCTGAAGCAAAAGCACTTGATTTCGGTGCAACTCAACTGCTCACCTTTATTTATGGCGGAATGACTGAGCTTTATAAGGAAAAAGGAGACTTTAAAAATGCCTTCGAAATTAGTTTGAAGTTACAAAAAGTTAATGACTCCCTTTATAATGAAACGCGCATGCAGCAACTTTCTGAAGCTGAAACAAGGTATGAAGCCGAAAAGAAAGACCAGGAAATTGCGTTGCTTCGGCAGGAACAACTACTTAAGGAACTTTCCATACAACAGCATCAAGCTGAACGTATTGCATTGATAAGCCTGATTGTCCTCGGCGCAATGATTATCTGGTATTTGTTCAAAAGAAATAAAGTAAGACAGAACGAACTATTTAACAAACAACTACTTAAACAAAAAGAACTCCATTTAAAAACCATTGTAGAAACACAGGAATCTGAGCAAAAGCGAATTGCAAAAGACCTGCATGATGGTATTGGTCAAACCCTCTCCGGTATTAGACTTGCAATGGAAAATATTAGCTTGAAACTTGTTGAAAAAAATCTGGAAGAAGGAGCAAAAGTTAGTGAACTTACAAATACGCTTGACCAGGCTTGCCAGGAAGTGAGAAGTATCTCACACCAAATGATGCCACGGATATTGCAGGAAAGTGGGCTCATTCCGGCCATTAATGATATGTTGGAGAAATCTTTCAGGCATTCACAAATATCTTATAGTTTTGAGCACTTTGGAATCACAAAACGATTCGCCGAGAATGTCGAAATAAGCCTTTATCGAATTTCCCAAGAATTAATCAACAATATCATTAAGCATTCAGGAGCCTCGGACGTTCAGGTGCAGTTGTTGCAAAACAAAAAACAATTAGTTTTACTGGTTGAAGATAATGGCAGCGGCTTTCAGTTCGAAAAACTTAAGGCTGAAGGAATTGGGTTAATGAATATCACGTCACGTGTAGAAACAGTGCATGGCGAATTTAATCTGGAGCCAAGTCCTGCCTCCGGAACGCTAGCCACAATCAGAATTCCTCTAAACTAACTAAAGCTTAGCTATTTACCAATATGGATAAAATAAAAGTAATTATTACCGATGATCATCAGATGGTGTCGGAAGGCCTCAAATCATTGGTTGAGCTTGATAAAACGATAGAAGTGATTCAATTGGCTAAAAATGGCAGAGAATTACTGCACTTTCTTGAGTTTCTTGAACCCGATCTGATTTTGATGGATATCGACATGCCCATCATGAATGGTCTTGAAGCCATGCAACACATTCATAAAAAATACCCAAATTTGAAAGTGATCATCGTAAGTATGCACGAAGAAAAAGGCTTGGTAAAGAAACTGACTGATGCTGGCGCTAAGGGATTTTTATTCAAAAATTCAGACAAAGATGAACTCATCTGGGCAATCAAAACAGTTCATCAGGGAGGTAATTATTTCACCAGTAAACTTACCCTTAACCTAATAAATCCCGACAAATCGCTCAGTCAGAGTGAACTCATTGATTCCAAAAAAGCCTTACTCACCGAGCGTGAAATTGAAATCCTAAAACTGATTGCTGAAGGCTTATCTAACAAAGAAATTGGAGATCAGCTTTTTATCAGTCATCGTACTGTAGATACACACAGGACCAATCTGATGAAAAAGCTGGAGGTAAACAATATCGCCGGATTAATCAGATATGCCATAAAGCAAGGCTTTGTAAACTGAAAAATCAACCAATCTTGCGTTGATTACCCTAGAAAAATAGTACGTTTTACCTAGTTTACTAAGCTTCTGAAGAGGCTATCTTTGCTCATGCTATGCAGATTATGTTCCACCTTTATAGGCTAAAAACACAAATCAGCTTAAAGCGTAACTCTCAAAAAAAAACTTCCCAAATGATCAGCTTGTTTGAAGGCTTTGAGGTTTTCAAGCTGTTCGGGAAGTTTTTTTACTAATTCTTAATTATCTTAATCGATTGGTAATCAGATTTTGAGCTAACATTTAAGACATAAAAACCCGGATCAAGTTGCGTTAGTATAGCAGAAAGCCTGTTGATATTATTTCTGTTGAGCTCAGTAGAAGCAATTTTACGACCTGCAAGGTCAAATACTTCAGCTTGTAAAACAGTATCCATCAACAATTTAATATTTACTGCGTCTGTAAATGGATTAGGACTCAATTTCAGGAATTGTGTTCCGTTCGACAATTTAGAGCTCAAATTAGTTAGCACAGAATTGGCTAATTCGTAATCCGGAATACCATATCCATAATATTCGTCCGGAGCAAACACATTATCGCCACTTTGTTTGATCGCCTCTTTTATTTCAAGATTAGTATAGGTAGGGTTCGCCTGCCATAAACAAGTCGACATTCCCGCAATAACGGGTGAAGAGAAGGATGTCCCACTGCTCGTCCCAAAACTACTGGTACCTGAAGCAACAGCCGTTCCCTGACCCATGGCCATTATATCTGGTTTAATACGACCATCATAGGTTGGTCCAACCGAACTGAATGAAGCACGATTTCCGCTTCCATCAACAGCACCGATTGAAAACACATCGAAACCATCAGCTGGAGCGCCAATATAAGGAAACGTCCATGAAGAGCCGGAATTACCAGCACTATTCACTACTAAAATTCCTTTACTTGCAGCAATATCAGCTCCAATTGTCACAACATTTGTGCTGCCATCCATATCTTCATAGCTGTGATCCCATTGTGGTAAATCAAAATCGATATAGCCCAAAGAAGAGTTAATCACATCAACACCCACACTATCAGCGTATTCTGCAGCTGAAACCCAGTTATATTCCTCTATTACATTTTCACTGTACACATATTCCGTACGCAACAACCAAAATGAAGCTTTTGGCGCTGTTCCGATCATTTGCCCGGGTACATTTGCTCCAATGGTACTCAGTACAGCTGTACCATGAGAACTTTCATTAAACACGCTACCTCCGGGATGTACAAAATCTTTTGTCCCTAAAATCTGATCATTTTGCCAAAGACTGTCAAATGCCGGGTGAACATCAACATATTCAAATCCTCCATCTAAAATGGCAATTACCATACCCCGGCCACGATAACCCATTTCGTGCAGCGGAATACCGTTTATTTGATTTATTTGCGTAAAAGCTGATCCATAGTTAAATACACTTGTGCTTTTGTTACTTGCATCCCAAGGTTGAACAGTAATATCATACTTTTCATTTTCGAAAAACGACTTTTTGCTGTTACTTTCTATACTACCTACGGGGTTTCAGCAACATAAGGCAATGCTGCAATCGCATCAAGCACATCAGCATCAGTAGTTTGAATACTCACACCATTTATCCACTTGGAAACATAAAGCAAATTAGCCCCTGTATTGCCTACACCTTCTATATATTCAGGATTTACAGGCAAATCATTTTCTCAACAAAATCAATTCCCTCAACAAAGCAGATGCTGGATGGCAATGATCTGTTAAAACTCCCAGCGTGTCAAGTGAATAGGGCGTTCCATTTTATCAGTGAACTGAACCAATACTTTTCTGAGCTATTTGAGCATTCAATGAAGTTGAGATATAAAGACTTAAAATAAGAGTAAAAATAAATTTCTCATAATGATATATTTCGATTTATGGGCTACAAAAATAAGCGTTCTGTTTAATTACCAACAATATAGATTGTTCTTGCGCCGCGAGTCAGAATTAACTCATTTCCAAGCCACACTTCTGGCAATTTTTCTTTGCTTGCAAAGCTAACCATATAATGCTCATTGTTTTCCCGCCAAACCGCAGTTGATTCGCAAATCTGTTTGTTGTTTACCGTCGTCGTATAATATTGTTAAACAAACTGGTACAGGTAAACCACCGCGATTTTTCAACAACAACCTATTATCTTCAGTAACCTTTACTAGTGCCAAATCAGGATGAAAGTATTCATAAAAACCACGGTTTGATAAACCAGCCAGATCGCCGGTGCCACTTCCATAGCTCTTGAAAAAAAAAAAAATCTAATGGCAACGGATGTTTCTCTTCCTGGCCCGCAACGGCGATAAAATGCAGGTCTTCTGAATTCTGCAGCACCCATGGCGTCCTGTAAAAATGCATACGCAAGTGCAGACGGCATAGGAAGCCAACCTTAAACTGCTGCAAATCAGTTGATAACAATTGATTAGGTGGATCATTGGCGGGATATTTCATATCCGGCAGTATTTTCATATCCGGCAAATCAGACGTTTTAAAATATCCGTGATCTTGAAATAAACTATCTACCATTACTTGTGGCCAAATACTTGCTCCATCCTTCATCCATCCAGGCATATTTCTTTTCATTTGTGCCCATATAAAAGGCATATAACTGTAACAATTTACGAAAAGTAAGCCTAAATGCTTGCGCAGGGTTGGTAGGATTCTCCATTATTAGCCATCATCGGAGATTCCATTCCGCCTCCCCTCCTTCCGTTTAAAAATGTAGTCATAAAAGGATAGGGAAATGATAAGCCGTCTGTAACGCGACATATAATCAATACTTTGTCGGAATATTGGGCTACGGATGATCCTGAAATTACTGCTCGGGATAAACCGCGCTGATAAAACCGCTTGTTCCTGCTTCGAACCGACAAATAAGCTACCATCCCAGTTAAAACCTTTCGCCACTGCAAAACTAAAATCTGAACCCATGAGCTTTGAGTAATTGAACTCTGCGTTTTAGGTTGCCTTTAAAACATCATCTGCATGATAATCTGCTTGAGTGATGATGGCAATTACTTCATCAGAAGATGATGCTTGTTCAACTTCGCTTATTAACAGCTTCAGAAAAAATTGCTTCACGATTTTGATTTCACCTGCTGCCCAAACAATCCAGTTTTGGGGGACTTCAATGGTTACATTATAATTGTTTACATCGTTGTAAAACTCCACGCTTCCACCATAATTTATTCTATCCCGTGCCATCAACATCATCATAAACAGCAATTTGCGGATACCAGTAAGGGCAAAAAGGACGAATCGCTATATTTTCCCATCCTGATTGAACGAATCTCCGGAATCTTAACCATCCAGTCAAGGCTTATCTTTATAGATTGTTTTGGCGCAAGTGGAAGATCAAGATTCATAAAAATTTTCTGTCTTGTTCATCTCATTTTTATCAGCTTCAACATATTTCATTCCCGTAATTTTGATCTCTTTTATTACCGTTCTTATGCAATCAGTCCATCAAATCCCAGTCGCGGAATTCCCACGAAAATGTCCTGATACAAATTAAATACCAGATAGTTAAGCGTGTCTGCACTCGTTAAAAATACTCCGCCTCAACAATGCCGCTAACTGTTGCTTTTATCCGGATTAAAAACTGCATTTTTATCTTATAATCAGTATGATTTTGCCAATAATTTTTCCCTGGCACTCCATGAAGTGTTCGGGTTCCCTTATTGAGTGCCTTTGTAGGCTTTGAAGGTGCTGACAAGTGGCTGTCCCGATGTTAGTGCTTAATAAAAAGCACACAAAACTTCAGATTACTAATACCTTAAGCTGATTCATTGATAAAATTTTAGGCTAAATGTAAAAAATATTGATCATGGTGTTGCAATAAACTGTTTTTGCATCAGAATCATACTGCACGCACAAAATTAATTACATCTCTTATAAATGTGTTATTTTGCACTTGATAACAAATCTGGAGAGCCATGTTACAAACCAATCCATTTACAGGCAAATCAATCAAGAATTATGAGGAACACTCTGATCAAGATGTTGTATCAATCCTTGATTTTCAGGACCATGCTTATCATAAATGGAAGCTTACCGCACTTGAAGAACGTTCGCAATTAATCGCACAAATAGGAAAAACTTTAATGGAAGAGCAGGAGTCGCTGGCTCAACTAATCACAGCCGAAATGGGAAAACCCATTACTGAGTCGCGCGCAGAAATTGCTAAATGCTCCTGGCTTTGTGAGTATTATGCCGAAAATGGCGCAGAAATGCTGGATAACATAACAGTGAAAACTGAAGCACGCTCCAGCTATGTAAGCTTTGAACCAATGGGAATTATTTTCGCTATCATGCCATGGAATTTTCCTTTTTGGCAAGTGCTTAGATTTGCTGTCCCAACTATTTTAGCTGGAAATGTCGTTTTATTAAAACATGCTCCCAATGTAATCGGTACTTCCTTTAAGATTGAAGAGATGTTTCGGAAAGCTGGCTTTCCTGAACATATTTTCAGAAGTGTTTTAATCCAGGCAGACCGTTCTGAGATGATTATCAAACACAAATCTGTTCGTGGCGTTACAATTACCGGAAGCGGAAAAGCAGGGAGTGCAGTTGCTTCTTTAGCAGGAAAATACCTTAAAAAATGTGTTTTGGAATTGGGTGGTTCTGATCCTTTGATTGTCTTTGAAGATGCCGGATTAGCAAGCTGCTGTCAGGCCGCAACAAATTCCCGGATGATAAACGCAGGACAGGTTTGTATTGCTGCAAAACGTTTTATCGTGCATGAGTCTCTTTTTCAAGCATTTGTCGATGAACAAAAAAAGGCCCTCGGCGCATTAATTCTTGGTGATCCTAAGCTTCCCGAAACGCAAATTGGACCAATGGCACGCCCGGATTTAGCCGAGCAGCTTCAGAAACAGATTGATGATTCAATATCAATGGGAGCTAAACTTATCTGCGGAGGCACTCCCTGGAAAGAAAACCCAGCTGTTTTTCAGCCAAGTTTAATGATTGATATCCAAAGTAATATGCCTGTTTACAAGGAAGAAACTTTTGGTCCGGTAGCGGTGGTGATACCTTTTAAAACCGAGGAAGAAGCCATTCAACTGGCTAATGATACACCATTTGGACTGGGAGCAAGCATCTGGACCAATGATAACGAAAGAGCCCGGCGACTTGTTAAAGCTGTCGAGGCGGGTGCAGTTTTTGTGAACAGCATTACAAAATCCGACCCGCGTTTACCTTTTGGCGGCACAAAAAATTCAGGCTTTGGGCGGGAGTTGTCTTTTTATGGCATCACAGAGTTTACTAACATCAAAACCAATTGGATACAAGCATGAGAATAGATATCATTACCCTTTTCCCTGAAATGTTTGACGGCCCATTTACTACTTCCATTATTAAAAGAGCTGTGGACAAACAACTGGTTGAAATCGTACTGCACAATCTTCGGGACTATAGTACCGACAAACACAGGAAAGTAGATGATTATGCTTTTTCGGGTGGCGCAGGAATGGTAATGATGATTGAGCCGGTAGATCGTTGTATTTCAGCGCTTAATAATCAGAGAAATTATGACGAAATTATTTATTTAAGCCCCGATGGCAAACGATTGGATCAGGGATTAAGTAATCAGCTTTCACTCAAAAATAATCTGATTATGCTTTGCGGACATTATAAAGGTATCGACGAGCGTATTCGTGAACACCTTATTACAATGGAAATTTCAATTGGAGATTATGTTCTTTCGGGAGGTGAACTTGCTGCCGCTGTAGTTACTGACAGTATAGTAAGATTGCTTCCAGGTGTTCTAAGTGACGAAACCTCTGCTCTTTCTGACTCTTTTCAGCATGGATTGGTATCGCCACCAGTTTATACACGTCCCCGAATATATAAGGAATGGGAAGTTCCGGAAATTTTACTTTCAGGAAACGAATCAAAAATCGAAGCCTGGAAATTGGAGCAAGCCCTTGCACGTACTGCAGAACGCAGACCCGAGTTAATCGAAAAACTTAAAAAAAATGAGTGATCTCTTTTTGGTTCTCAATTAATTTGTATATTTGCACTCATTTTTGAATTGAGCACACTTTATAATATCTATCACGAAATGAGCAAGAACGCCTTAATCCAGTTTGTAGAAGATCAGGTAGCAATTAAAGATTTTCCAGCATTTAGTGCTGGTGATACAATCACTGTTACCTATAAAATTATTGAAGGAACCAAAGAACGCCTCCAGAAATTTCAGGGTGTTGTTTTGCAACGGGTTGGAGAAGGCCCAAAAGCAACTTTTACAGTTCGAAAAATTTCAAATAATATTGGTGTTGAGCGTATTTTCCCTGTTGCTTCACCTTTTGTTCAGGAAATTGAAGTAAACAAAAAGGGTTCTGTGAGAAGAGCACGTATCTTCTACCTTCGCGCACTGCGTGGTAAAAAGGCACGTATCAAAGAGGCACGTCGCTAATCAATGTTTTGATAAGTTATTGGAGTCCTGGCGATTTATCGTCAGGACTTTCTTTGTTTTGAAAATTCAGTAAGGCTGTTGTATTATTTATCCCACCCTGGATCATATATTGATTCGCTGTCTAACCACCTCAAAGCAGGCAATTCCTGCTGCAACCGAAACATTTAAAGAGTCGATCGGTCCTGGCATTGGAATGCGTAAATGAAGGTCAGCCTTCTGTAAATACGCCGGCGAAATTCCATCTTCTTCTGAGCCAAGCATCAAAGCGATTGGACCGCTTAAATCTGTTTCCCAAATTGTTTTTTCACTTTTTTCAGAGACAGCAGCAATCCGCAAACCGCTATTTTTTAAAAAATCGATACTGTCTTTTAGGTTTTCGGTTCTGCACACTGCCAAGTGATTCAAAGCACCTGCAGCTGTTTTCATGGCATCAGCATTGATCAAAGCGCTGCCTCTGGAAGGAATAAGAATAGCGTCAACTCCAGCGGCGTAAGCAGATCGTGCAATTGCTCCAAAGTTTCTAACATCTGTAACCTTGTCCAAAATCAACAAAAATGGCATGCGACCTTCTTCATAAATACTCGGAATTAATTGCTCAACAGGCTGATAGCTAATTGGGGAAACAAAACCTATAATACCCTGATGATTCTTTCTGGTAATCCGGTTTAACTTTTCCAGAGGGACATATTGAACCGGATAATCAAGTACTCTGGCTTGCCTGATAATCTCATTTATCTTTTCGGATCTGTTGCCCTGCTGAATAAGAATTTTTTCAAATTCTTTTCCTGAAACAAAGGCTTCTTCTATCGGATGCAGTCCAAAAATAAAGGACGCAGCATTTTTTTCCATTATCGAATTTTTAGCAAAAATAAGCTTTTAGCATCTTTATCTTTCCACTTTATCGGAATTAAGATTTCATTATGAACTTTGCTTTTGCTTTTTGAATGTTTAACTTCGCTGTTCCAATTCATTCACCTATGAAAAAGCTACTCCTTTTCATGCTATTGCTATCAATCACAGTCGTTAAAGCACAATATAGCCAGCCGGCCGAAACCCTCACTGACAAAAGCTTGCTAAAGAATTATTTCCTTCAGCATCAGGAATTAACAGATGCGCAGTTACAAGAAATTAAAAATGGGAGGGTGATACTCGAACTTACTATTAATGAATCAGGGCATACATCTGATTTTAAAATTATAAAAAGCCTGACACCTGATGCTGATCAGGAAGCAATAAGAATGGTAAAAAATCTGATTTGGCTTCCAACTACCAAAAACGGAAACCCCATCCTTGATAAGCAAGAGATTGAAGTTCCATTTCACTATAGAAATCTACAACGATTGCGAAGTAAAGGTTATGCCCTACCACTTGAATTTGCTGATTATCCGAGTAGTAATTCACAAAATATCTATAAATTTGCCGAGCTAGAAAAAACTCCAGTTCCAATCTTAAAAAACAGCATGACACTGCATCAATATATGCTCTCAAATTTAATCTATCCCGAAGAAGCCTTCAGCAGAAGTATCTCTGGTACAGTTAGCTTGGAATTTGTAGTTGAAAAAACGGCCTGCCATCAAATATCGTAGTAGCCGTGTTGGTGAGGCCGATCAGAAGCTATTCGACTTTTGCAAAGAATATTCAATGGATGCCCGCGATCAGTAAACAAGACAGCCTGGTAAGAAGCAAAAATCATCTTGATATTTCTTTAACCTGGGAGATAAGCACATGCAAAATATACCGAATCGCCAGGAACGAGTTTCTAATTTACTAACCACTTAAATAAAATTATGAAAAATCACTTTACTATTATTAGCTACGAGCCTAAATCTGGCTTTTGCACAAGAATAGCAAGTCTGAAAATGGAATCGCGCTGGCTATGTTGACTTAAATTTTCGCAAAGCCATTTGTCTAATTAAGCAGCTGGTGGCGATAATGCCCAAACTGGCAGAGCATTTCTGAACAGAGTCGAATATACCACGAAAAGAACAAATGGGACACAGTATTTCGCTGGCTCTTGGTTACAGCCATCTTGGCGATGCGAAATCCATAAAACAGATGATAAAATAGAGCAAACTCACTCTATGGTTACAAAGCCGCTAAAAATCTTTTACAGCTCTGGCCTTTTCCTTTAAAAACCCAGTTTGCAGATGCTTCGATTATAGCAAAGATTCCACCAACAGAATTTCCGGTTTTTTGGTTCCGGCCTATATTATATTAGGGTATCGGTATGGAGTATAAGCCGAGTCCAATGCTTCCATAAACTTGCTCCAGTTACAGGTCGCGTAACACTAGTGAATGATCAGGACTTAGCAGACAGGGGTGAATTTGGAGTGGATCCTGCTGAATACGATGCTATTACTGGCGCAAAAATTGCTGACGGAAAAACTTCACGCTTTGAACTTGGTGCAAAAATTGCCGCTATCCTCGATATTAAACTTGTTGAAAATGTTAGCTTTAATTCAAAACTTGAACTGTTTTCAGATTACTTGCATAATCCACAAAATATCGATGTTGACTGGCAAAACCTCATTACCATGAAAATCAACAGCTGGCTGAATGCCAACATCAGCGCTCACCTTATTTATGACGATGATATTACCATCATGGATAAAGATGGAAACTCTGGCCCAAGAACGCAGTTCAAAGAGGTGCTGAGCATAGGTTTATCCTATAAATTTTAAACAAGAACATGACACATATTGGTCTTTTATCAGACACCCATGGAAGTCTTCATCCACGGGTGTTTGATTTTTTTAAAAACTGTAATCAGCTTTGGCATGCCGGCGATATCGGAGATGAAAACACGCTTATCGAACTGCAAAAATTTAAACCAGTCATCGCTGTTTATGGAAATATTGACGGTGGAAATATCCGTTTGCAGCTTCCTGAGATTCAAAAATTCAAGGTCGAAAATGTAAGGGTTTTCATGACACATATCGGTGGATATCCCGGAAAATATGCCAGGGGAATAAAACCACAACTTCAGAACTTTCGCCCGGATATCTTCATTAGCGGCCATTCGCACATACTTAAGATCATGCACGACAAGCAACTCGGATTACTTCATATCAATCCGGGAGCTGCAGGCTCACATGGGCTTCATCAAAAAATTACTTTTGTACGTTTTGCCATTGACGAGGCAAAAATTCTGGATATGGAAATCATGGAAATCGACAGGAAAAAGCTCCCTAGCGCAGACGATCAGCTGAACGAAGGAGTTTAATATCGTGTTTGATACCGCGCATTGCCAGAAACAGAAAAACCAAAGCGATTAAAGGCAAAAACACTCCTAAATCATAATCTGCTTCAACGGCAGTTTTCACTTTGAGTTCCTCCGCATAATAAAAAAACATCAGACCGATCAGCACCAAATTGAAAAGAATGGTAAGACGAACCAATCTCAGTTGACCTCCAAGATTTTTGTACATAAAAATGATCAACAAAGGTAAAACTGTAACGAGTGCACCAATGATAGATAAGGGCAACAAAAAAGAGGAAGAAAATAAAACAGCATTTCCAGGAACAAAGTCCTGAATATGTGTAACATAAAAAGCCAGGGTGTGCTGCTCACCATAATACTGAGCTACCGGAAAAAAAAACAGTAGTCCGCTGGCCAGAGCAGCAAAGAAAAGAAACAAGGTTTGGATGCGTTGAATCATGATAAATCTTCAATTTGTTGCGGCAAAGATAGAGATTTCGGCATTTTTTTCGCTTTCTATTTCACGTCTATTTTATTTTTTTAAAAAAAATTGGTCATTATTCAAAACTTAGTTATATTTGCATCGCTTTAAAAGAAATCCCAAATCATTTCATCTAAATTTTAGGCACTTACAAAGAGCTTCGTTCTTTAACGCCATATTACGATAATCTTAGGATTTTAAAAAATACCCTTAAATATTTTACTGACTAAAACATTATTCCAATGTACGACATTATTGAGCTTAACAATAAGCTTGTAGGGGAATTAAGAGAAATTGCCAAAGAACTGGAAATTCCGAAAGTAGAAAAACTACTTAAACAAGATCTGATTTACAAAATACTTGATCAGCAAGCTCTTACGCCTCAAAAAATAGAAAAAGAAAAACCGGTTGCAAAAGAAAAGCAACAAGAAGAAAAGCCGGAAGCAAAGAAATCAAGAAGCAGAAAGCCAAAAGCAACGAAAACTTCCGAACAGGTCAAAAAAAGCGAGCCTGCTAAACCAGATAATAAAGATGTGAAGCAGGAATCGAAGGAAACTACCGAAAAACCTGTAAAAGAAGCCGAAGCAAAAAAACCTTCTGCACCTGCTGTAGAGCCTAAAGCTGAAGAAAACAAAAAGCAGCTTATCAAGAATGATTCAGAGAAAGCTCAAGACAGAGACAAAAACGACAATCGCGAACGGCGACCCCGCATCTTAAAAGCTCCTTCACTTACCCCGCTTGAGGAGGAATCTGTTTCTTCAACGCCCGAACTTGTTGCCAGCACAAAACCGCTTCAAAAGCCGGAAGAAGACCAGCCCAAAAACCGTCCGCCGCAAAAACCTGATGAGGATCAACAAAGAAACCGTCCACCACAAAAACCCAATAACGAATTTCGGGGTCAGGATCAAAGGCAAAACAGGGATAACAACCCAGGCCGCGAACAAAAGAAGGAATTGTACAAAGAGCCAGCAAGATCAAAACGTGAAGAGTTTAAATTTGAATTTGAAGGTATTGTGGATGCTGAAGGCGTTTTAGAAATCATGCCCGACGGTTATGGTTTTATGCGCTCATCTGATTACAACTACCTCAACTCTCCAGATGATATCTACGTTTCGCAGTCACAGATCAAGCTTTTTGGTCTAAAAACAGGCGACACGATCAAAGGAACAATACGTCCTCCGAAAGAAGGCGAAAAATATTTTCCGCTTATCAAAGTGGATATGATTAATGGCAGAACTCCTGCTGAAGTGCGCGATCGTATTCCTTTCGACTACCTTACACCACTTTTCCCGGAAGAAAAATATAACCTCACGGGCCACAAAGACAGTACCATATCTACCAGAATCATGGACTTGTTTGCTCCAATTGGTAAAGGTCAGCGCGGATTGATTGTAGCACAACCTAAAACAGGTAAAACAGTGCTACTGAAAGAAGTAGCCAACGCAATCGCCAGCAATCATCCCGAAGCTTATTTAATTATTTTGCTCATCGACGAACGTCCTGAAGAAGTGACAGATATGGCTCGCAGCGTTCGTGCCGAAGTTATTTCTTCTACTTTTGATGAACCTGCTGACAAACACGTAAAAATCGCCAATATCGTTCTCGAAAAGGCCAAACGACTTACCGAATGCGGCCATGATGTAGTGATCCTGCTGGATTCAATCACACGTCTGGCAAGGGCTTACAATACTGTTTCACCTGCCTCTGGCAAAGTGTTAAGTGGTGGTGTAGAGGCTAATGCACTCCAAAAGCCAAAACGCTTTTTTGGTGCAGCACGTAAAATCGAAAATGGCGGCTCACTTACAATAATTGCCACTGCACTGATTGATACAGGCTCCAAAATGGACGAAGTAATCTTTGAGGAATTTAAAGGAACCGGCAATATGGAATTGCAGCTCGACCGCAGATTGTCGAATAAACGTATCTGGCCTGCTATCGATATTGTTTCGTCCAGCACACGTCGCGAAGATTTACTTATCGACAAAGAAGCTATGCAGCGCATTTGGATACTGAGAAATCACCTGGCCGACATGACCCCGATCGAAGCTATGGAATTTCTGAAAGATAAGATGCGTTTCACACAAACAAATGAAGAATTCTTGATTTCCATGAACAGTTAATCAAGTAGAAACTACTTTATAAAATAGCTGTTGGCAAATGCTGACAGCTTTTTTGTTTTCTGAAAACTATGTTTTATACTTGCTTCATCAAAAATTCAAGGCATGAACTCCGAAATAGTCTATAAAACACTTCAAAAAATTGGTATCCCTTACGAAAAGTATGATCATCCTGCTACACCAACAGTAGAAGACGCCCTACCCTACTGGGCAAAAATTGATGCCATTCATTGTAAAAATCTATTCTTTAGAAATCATAAAGGAAACAAACACTATCTGGTTGTTTTTTCGTATCTCAAACAATTGAACATCAGGCAGCTTGAGCTTTTATTAAAGCAGGGAAAGCTGAGCTTTGCATCCGAAAAAAGAATGTTGAAATACCTGGGAATTTTACCCGGCAGCGTATCACCTTTTGGGCTCATCAATGATCATGAAAATCATGTTACTGTTTTCATCGACGAATCTCTTTTCGGACACGAAAGAATAAGCTTTCACCCAAACCTAAACACTGCAACCCTTGCCATTTCAACAAAGGATTTCATTAAGTATCTGGATTTTACAGGAAACAACTACCATTTGATCAAATTTGAAGAGCCCGAAAAAATTGGCTGATAAATTATTGACAAAAATTGGCCATTTTAGGCTACTTTTGTAGCATCCTCAGATAGTTAACAAAAAAAAGAAATAGCTCAACCTCAATGGAAAAGATCAATATAAACGTACAGTCGGAAATAGGTGAATTAGAAGCAGTTATTATCCATACGCCAGGGCCGGAAGTAGAAAATATGACACCCGAAAATGCTGCTCGTGCACTTTACAGCGATATTTTGAATCTTAGTGTGGCCTTGCCTGAATACAATGAATTTAAAGCCGTGCTCGAAAAGGTTGCACGCGTTTTTGACGTGAAGGATTTATTAAATGATATCCTCCAAAACGAAAAAGTAAAAGCCAGCTTAATTAGTCGAATCTGTCGTTACGAAGCCGGTGAGGATATTTGTTCTCTGATCGGAAATCTTTCTGACGAGGAATTAGCAGCACAACTCATACAGGGTGTTGAAATGCAGAAAGATACACTCACAAAATATTTGGATAATGAGCGGTTTTCGCTACATCCGCTTCCAAATTTCTTTTTTACCCGCGATGCTTCCTTTTCTATGAACGATAAGGTGATTATCAGCCAGATGGCAAGCAAAGTTCGCGAGCGTGAAACCTTGATAATGGAAGCAATTTTTGATTATCATCCAGCCTTTAGCACACAGACCGTAAATCCTGTAAAGCGTTTTGACAAAAGCGGAAAAGGCACCATCGAAGGAGGCGACGTCCTGATTGCAAGAGAAGACGTCTTTTTGAGTGGAATCAGCGGCAGAACAAGCAGTCAGGGAATTGATGCCTTGCTGGAATACATGAAAACCAAACCCGGAACCAAACATCTGATTCTACAGGAGTTACCCTATCAGCCAGAGTCATTTATTCATCTTGACATGGTATTCACTTTCCTCGACAAGGATAAATGCATGATTTTCGAGCCACTTATACTAAATTCTTCGCGTCATCTAACTATCCATATCGTAGTTGAAGACAGCAAAGTCGTTCAGATCAAGGAAGAAAAAAATATGCTGGACGCACTCAAAAAGCTGGGTATGGATCTGGAACCTGTAATGTGTGGAGGAAAACTCGACTCATATATTATGGAGCGCGAACAATGGCAAAGCGGTGCAAACTTTTTTGCTATAGCACCCGGAAAAGTAATTGGTTATGGCAGAAATACTTATACGATGGAAGCGCTCAATCAGAATGGTTTTGAAATCATCAAAGCACGTGATGTGATTCGCAATAAAGTTGATATAGCCACTTATGAAAAATATGTTATAACGATAGAAGGCGACGAGCTTTCGCGCGGTGGCGGTGGTGCGCGCTGCATGACAATGCCTGTAAGTCGAAAAGCTGTTGATTGGTAATGTTTATATTTTGAAATCTAAATCGAAACCGGCATTTTTTGCACTCAGAATTTATCTGGTGAGCTTATTACTTTTTTTGATGCTGGTATTTCCGATATCCTTGATCATGTTATTCAAATATGGTCCCTATTGGATTGAAGAACGCGGAAAAACAGAGCTAGTCGGAGTAGCAATCACTGAAGGTCAGCCGGAGGAAATGTCAAAAGTTTCTGATTCATTGATTTTTAACGAGGAACAATCAGCCACTGATAAAAGCTGGACATTAGAGGCAAATGAGCAAGACAAACGTTTTGGAAATGCTGTAGGCCTGCTTTTTAGAATGATGTTGGTTAGTTTGCTCCTTGGTTTTGCTTTTAATTATCCTTTCCAAAGGTATTTTCGGTTTAAACGCAAAGAGAAACTTCCACCAGAACCCTTAACTAACTTTTGCCGTAAATGGCTATTACACGTTCCTTTAATCAACAGTGGCATACTTGCCTTAGGTTTCGGTATTGTTTTGATTGTGATGGGTTTTCAGGTTTTCGATTCGGGCATTGGTAGTGAAGCCAGCAAACAATTTTACCGTCAGTTTTTTTTCATTGCAACATTTGCTGCTTTTCTTTCGGTGTTTTTTATGTATTTCTGGTTTCGCTTCAGGGTTCGGTTTAAGTACCTCGAAGAAGTGTTTGATTCTGTTAGTCTTTACAAAAGCCGTGTAAACAAACATAAAAACCATTTAATCAATCGCTTATGGATCAATGCTATCATGACAACTTTATTACCGCTTGTTGTTGTGATTTTTTACATTTCATTCAGCATCAGCAGTATTCATTCAACAATTGAGGCTTCGCCAACTACCGAACAAGCCAAAGTGCTTTATGGAAAATACCTGCAAATAATTGATCAAACTGATATACTTTATTCGGCTAATTTGTTCTATGTTAATGCTATAGATAGCCTTCTGATGTTTGTTGGAATTTTCTCTGGCATCCTTATCAGCATCATTTACCTCTTCTTTTTCGTAAACTGGACCAATAAAAGCATCATCATTCCAGTGGAAGAAATCATCCTGAAAATGCAAGAAACCGGCGAACAAGAACTTGGCCAGCTCACCATAGTGCGAACAACGGACGAGTTTGGTGATCTCGCCATGGGTTATAACGAAATGGCAAGCCGCATTAATACTAATATCAAGCAATTACAACAAACAACGACTGCAAATCAACGCTTTGTACCTGCGCAATTCCTTCATTTTTTGGGCAAAAAAAGCATCACCGAAGTAAAGGTCGGCGATCAGGTACAAAAAACAATGACAGTTATGTTTGTGGATATAAAGTCATTCACAAGTCTTTCGGAACTGATGAGCCCAAAAGAAAACTTTGATTTTCTGAATGCCTATCTGCAGCATATGGAGCCAATTATTCACAAACATCAGGGTTTTATTGATAAATTTATCGGAGATTCAATAATGGCATTGTTTGAAGTTTGCCCCGAACATGCTATTGATGCAGCCCGTGAAATGCAAACTTGTCTCAAAACCTTTAATCTTCAGCTAATCGATCAGGGGAAACAACCCATTGAAACCGGCACTGGAATACATACGGGAAGCTTGATTCTGGGAATGGTAGGCGGCAAAGGCCGAATGGAAGGAACTGTGATTTCGGATGCTGTAAATCTGGCTAATCGGTTGGAAGGTCTGACAAGAATCTTCGGTGAAAAAATCATTATTTCAGAAACAACATATGGCGCACTCGAAAACAAGAATAAATATCAGATTACCTATCTGGATGAAGTTACTGTGAAAGGCAGACTAAAAACAGTAAAAATTTACGCAGTTGAAGCACTAAACACACGATAATATGCAACTCGAAAAACTAAAAATAGCAATTGAAAAAATCATAGGTACTGAAAGAGAAGACAGGCATTTGTATCATAATCTCGAGCATACCCTGGATGTATTTGAAGCTGCTGAACGTTTAATTTCTCTCACAAACACAGCACCTGAAACGGCAATACTTATTCGCGCAGCAGCACTTTTGCATGAAACCGGAATGACACGTTCTTTAGCGCATCATGAAGAAGCTTCGGTGCAAATTGCAACAGAAATTCTTCCAGATCATGGTTTTTCAAATCAACAGATTGAAAGGATATCCAGATTGATTTTGGCTACACAGATGCCTCAAAAACCTTTCGACGAAGCATCGAAAATCCTATGTGATGCTGATCTGGACTACCTTGGCAGAAAAGATTACTTCCTCATCTCGCATAAATTACGTTATGAATGGATTGTGCGTGAAAACTTTCCAGAGGATTTGCTTATTTGGTACAAATCTCAAATTGTATTTCTTGAGGAGCATCAATATTTCACTGAAGCAGCAAAAACTTTGCGCAACAATGTAAAGCAGCAAAACCTTCACCTAATTAAAGAATTACTCCATTCTATTGGATAATTTTTTGATCTCAAAAAAAAATTAGCAGATAAATCCTACTTTTGTGAGTTATAAACAATACGCATCATGATCAAACAACTACTTCATTTCAAAACAAAACATCCTTTTTTGTTTATCATGATGATTGGGCTGTTGCTCAGGCTGATAGCCAGCTTTTTCTCAAGGGGTTTTGGTATGCACGACGATCATTTTCTGGTGATTGAAGCTGCAGGTTCGTGGGTTGATGGCGAAGATTATCAGCGGTGGCTGCCCGGAAGCCCCGGAAATACTGGCCCCGAAGGACACAGTTTTTTCTATGTTGGATTTCATTATTTGTTTCTGAGCTTCCTAAAACTTCTGGGCATAACCGATCCCCAATGGGTAATGCTTTTTGTAAGATTGATTCATGCATTGCTCTCATTACTAGTAATTTCCTTCGGCTATCGCATGGCAAGTTTGATCACTGAAAAACAAACAGCTTATAAAGTCGCATTGCTGTTAGCCGTTTTTTGGTTTATGCCATTTTTGAGTGTACGCAACCTCGTAGAAATGGTTTCAATTCCGTTTTTAATGTATGGAACTTTAATCATTTTGAGACAGGAGTTAATACGCAGAAAGGAAGAGCCTGGTTATCATCGCACTTCATTTTTGGTTGCAGGATTTTTTCTTGGTTTGGCATTTTCAGTTCGCTACCAAACACTTTTCTATACAGGTGGAATAGGCCTCGCACTGTTGATGATGAAAAACTGGAAAGGCATGTTGACAACTGCTGCAGGATTTTTGATTTCGGTAGTGATGTTTCAGGGTTTTATTGACTTCTTTATCTGGAAAAAACCCTTTGCCGAGCTTATCGCTTACGTTACCTACAACTTGAGTCATGCTTATGAATACCATACCTCACCCTGGCATCATTTCCTTGTAGTACTTGTTGTCCTTTTGATTCCGCCTGTAAGTCTTATGCTGCTCTTTGGATTTTTCAGAGACTGGAAACGACATTTCTTACTTTTCTTCCCGACTTTTTTATTTCTGCTTTTTCACTCCATATTTCCCAACAAACAGGAAAGATTTATCCTGCCGGTAGTGCCCATGATAATCGTTTTAGGAATGAGCGGATGGGATGCTTTTAAAGCAAAATCGGCCTTCTGGCAAAAAAACAAAACGCTTGAAAGAGGATTATGGGGATTTTTCTGGGTAATCAATATCAGCTTACTGATTCTCATTACGCCAATGTATAGTAAAAAAGCAAGGGTTGAGTCGATGAGTCATCTCCGTAATTATCCAAGTTTGAAGAAGTTTTTTATTGAAGATGTAAATAGTAATATTTTGCGATTCCCGCCCGTATTTTATACCGGTCAATGGCCTGATTATGAATACATGCTCAAAGAAAATACCTATCAAAGCATTGCCACTGGACACAATTGGACAGACCTGAACCAACAACCCGATTTTGTATTTTTTGTACAGGATAAACAACTGGATATCAGAGTAGATTCTATGCAAAAATACTTACCCGCACTTGTTTTCGAAGAAAGCTTCGAGCCTGGTAATCTTGATCGTTTCATACATTGGTTAAATCCGATTAACGCCAACGAAACCATCTACTTATATCGTAATAAAGCTAAAATTCCGGAAGCTTACAAACCTTAAAAGTTTGCAATTGCTCAAATATGGACAAAGAAAACGCCCGTAATCGCATCGCTGAACTGAGTGAGCAGCTAAACAAACACAATCACAATTATTACGTTTTAGCTCAGCCAGTTATTTCAGATTTCGAATATGATATGCTGATGGAAGAGCTGATAAAGCTCGAAAAGCAGTTTCCTGAATTGTTAGCGTCCGACTCGCCTTCGCAGCGTGTAGGTGGCGACATCACAAAAAATTTTCAATCTTTTCCGCATCGTTTTCCAATGCTTTCGCTGTCCAACTCATACAGCCGTGGTGAAATCGCCGAATTCATTTCACGCGTAAAAAAGAGTACCGAAAATGAGGTAGCCTTCGTTTGCGAGCTTAAATATGATGGCGTTGCAGTTAGTCTACATTACGAAAATGGACTGTTAAAACGCGCACTCACAAGAGGCGACGGCACCAAAGGCGATGATATTACCACAAATGTCAAAACTATTCGAAGCATCCCATTACGACTCACCGGCGATTTCCCTGAAGATTTCGAAATAAGAGGCGAAATTTATTATCCAAGAAAAAGTTTTGAAAAACTAAATAATTCCCGGGCTGAAGAAGGACAACAGCTTTTTGCAAACCCACGTAATGCAGCCGCAGGAACAATTAAATTGCAGGATTCTGCTGAGGTAGCAAGACGTAATTTGGATTGTTGGCTGTATTATCTTGTTGCAGAAGACGAGAAGCTGCCCTTCGAAACACATTATGAAAGCCTGCAAAAAGCGAAGAAATGGGGATTTCTGTATTTCGAACAATGTAGCTTTGTGCGCCGACGAAGATGAAATTTTGAATTTACAATGATTGGGAAAAGCCCGGCACGAACTTCCCTTTGATATTGATGGTATTGTGATAAAGTCAACAGCTTTGCACAACAACGACAGCTTGGATTTACGGCCAAATCGCCACGCTGGGCTATTGCTTATAAATATAAAGCCGAAGAAGCAAAAAAACCAGATTGTTAAGTGTTGATTTTCGTGGCAGGACAGGTGCTGTTATTCTGTTGCAAACCTTGAACCGGTTTTACTAGCCGGAACTACAGTAAAAAGAGCCAGTTTGCATAATGCTGGATTTTATTGCACAGCTCGATCTGCACGAAAACGACCTTGTGACTGTTGAAAAAGGTGGAGAAATAATACCAAAAATAACCGCTGTTGATTTTTCAGGAACGCGATGCCAACAGTAAGGCCGTTAGCTTTTTAACCCACGCCCTGAATGCGGAAAACGAAAATTAACGCGACAAGAAGGTGAAGCAGCCTGGTATTGCACCAATAGTGAAGGTTGTCCACCACAGATAAAAGGTAAGATTGAACATTTTATCACAGCCGAAAGGCGATGAATATTGAAAGCCTTGGGGAAGGCAAAATTGCCTTGCTTTTTGGACCAGGGTTTTATAAAAAATGCAGCTGATTTGTACAGTTTAAAAATATAGAAGACCTTTTGGACTTGGAGAAAATAATTGAAACAGCTGATGAAAATAATCCCGAAACATCATCACCAGAAAAGTCAGCTTTAAAGAAAACAAGCGAAAACATTTTTAAAAAGTCTGGATGAATCTAGAAATGTCCCGTTTCACAGAGTATTATTCGCATTGGGAATTCGATTTGTTGGAGAAACAGTAGCAAAAAACTGGCTGATGCCTTCCTTTCCATTGATGGGATCAAAACGCAAGCTTCGAACAACTTATTGCTGTGGATGAAATTGGCGAAAAATAGCTACTCAGTTCACAATATTTTAGCGACCCAAACCACCTTCATTCTTATTCAAAACTCAAAGATGCTGGTTTACAGTTTGAGCAGGAAAACAAAATCTCGGCTGACGGGCCATTAAAAGGGGAAGTCGTTCGTGATAAGCGGAGTATTTCTCAACAAGAGAAACCATCAAAGAATTAATTGAAGTTAATGGCGGCAAAAATATTAGTTCGATTCAGCAATAAAACCGACTATTTAGTTGCAGGCGACAATATGGGTCCTGCTAAAAAACAAAAAGCCGAAAAACTAGGAATTCCTATTATCTCGGAAGAAGAATTGAATAAATTACTTGAATAATGCTTTAAACCGCCATCTGCTGCAGTGCCAGATATTTACCATTATCACGAGCCAGCAATTCTTCATGCGATCCGGATTCGGCAATTTTCCCCTTATCAATCACTAAAATCCGGTCAGCCTCACGAATGGTCGAAAGGCGATGTGCTATGATAATTGATGTTCGGCCTATCATCAAAGTATTGAGTGCCTGTTGTACCTGACTTTCAGAAGCTGTATCCAGCGCACTAGTCGCTTCATCAAGCACCAGAATTTTTGGGTCACGCAAAATGGCACGCGCTATTGCAATACGCTGTTTTTGTCCGCCCGAAAGCTGCACACCACGCTCTCCTACAATGGTTTGAAAACCATCCGGGAAGGAATTGATGAATTCAAGCGCATTTGCCTTTCGGGCAGCCTCTTCAACCTGCGCTGTATTGGCTTCCGTGTTTCCGTAAGCAATATTCTCGTAAATTGTTCCGCCAAACAACAACACTTCCTGTGGTACAATAGCCATCTGTTTTCTCAAACAATTCAAACTAATTTTGTCAGCAGGAATATCATCCAAATAAATAGTTCCCGAATCTGGCTCATAAAACCTGAAAAGCATTGCTGTTATCGTAGTTTTTCCGGCACCCGAAGCACCTACCAACGCAATTTTCTGGCCTGTTTTCACGTCAAAATCAATTCCATTGAGCACCTGCACTCCAGGCCTGGAAGGATAGGCAAAATTGACATTTTTAAAACTCAGGTTTCCTTTTAGCTGAACTTTTTCCTCACATTCAGCCATAGTTTCCGGCTCCGTTTCTTCTTCAAGAATGTCAAGCAAACTGTCGGTCGCCCCAATTGCCTTTTGCACCTGCGAATATAGGTCTGCCATTCCGGAAATGGATGCCCCTATAAATAAGGTGTATAAAATAAATTTAAATAAATCACCTGAACTTATTCCAGCTCCCTGATTTACAAGGTAAACACCAAACCAGATAACACCAACAATACTGGTGAATAAACTAAAAACAATCAAAGAAATGAAAAGTGCGCGCCATTTAGCGCCTTTTAACGCAATGCGGATAACCTCGTTGGTGGCATCAAAGTACCGTGAAGATTCATAAAGCTCGTTGTTAAAAGCTTTCACATTACTTATACCCTGCAGGGTTTCTTCGACAATAACATTTGATGTAGCAACCTGCGATTGAGCATCTTTAGACAAATTCCTAACCTTTTTACCAAAAATACGAGCACCAATAGCAACCAAAGGCACAAAAGCAAGCATGAAAAGTGTTAATTTATAGGAAATCAGCGTTAAGAGACTAATTCCTCCAATAATGATGATGAGTTGCCTTATAAACTGCGCTATCGTAAAGGTGAACGTCTCTTGTAAAACAGCAATATCAGCCGTAATTCTGCTGTTGAGCTCCCCTACTCTCCGGGCAGAGAAAAAAGCCATCGGAAGTCGTATCAACTGATTATAAGTTGTTTGTCGCAAACGAGCAAGCATAAACTGCGTGACAATGGCAAACAAATAAATCCTGAAATAGGAAAACACAGCATTCACTGCAAAAATTACCAAAAGAATCAATGCAATCTGATTAATCCGCGAAAGACTTGCTTCAGGATTTGCAGCATCCAGGAGATCGCCTAATAACATTGGAAAGGCCAGGGTTCCCAAACTTGATATAGCCAGCGCACCTAATCCGCCAAAAAACGCCCAGCGCTTCGGCCACATAAACTTCAATAGTGATAACAAGCGTTTTAGGCCTGTCCAGCTAAGCTTTTTCTTTGGCTCTTTATTTTCCTCCTGCATAAATATGTTTTATCCTCAAGCTAAAACAGCTCCATTCTATCATTGTTCATCCAAAAACTGACTTATGGAAGCAAATAATAGGAAACCCGAATCAGGCTATCGTTATTTACAGTGAAATATTCCTCTAATATTTGGTCAGATTTCAACCTGTTTTCTTCCAGATACAATTGCATTTCTGAATGAATTAACTCAGCAGCCGAATCGTTCAAGGTCATTTCGGATTGAATTGCAATTTGCTCAGGAATTTCAAACTGCCTTAAAAGCCCCGATTCCCTCACTTCATCATATACCGGAAAACCAAATCTGGCAAAAAAGAAATCATCTTGCATAGGTTTTAACAACAGAAAAGCCTCTCCGGCAGGCTGGTAACGCAAACTGCTAAAATATTTTTCAATTTTTTGTTGGTTTTGGGTTATAAATTTATTTCGATCGTCAAACTGAATTGTATCCTGAATGCCAACTCCAAGTATGGCTTTCTTCTTTGTGTGAACGATAGCAAGAGGGTTATCTGCTTTTTCCGAAATCAATTTTAACTTATTTAATCCTTTCTCTTGCAGAGGATTCATCAATCCATCCAGAAAAAAACCAAAATACCTCCCAAAAGGATAACTCAAATCCGATAGTTTAAGCGACCAACTAACCTTAACACCTTTATCAGTTTCTTCGAAAACCCATTCATCAGTTGCGTCTCCATAATTTCCAAAATCCAAATCGCTTTGAATCAATGCATAAGGTTCGCTCTTTATAATTTTTAAGCCTCCGCTTCCCTGATCTTTACTCGTCCAGTCCAGAGTTGCACCTTCGCCAATACGCGAATCACTGTAATTCAAGCTCATGCGTGAATCATCTAAGCTAAAGGGACTCCAGTTTTTCCAATTACTTAAATCATTAACCTGCCTGAAAACAACAACTGGTGAGGCTTCAATAATAACAAACTGACTAGTTGTGACCTCCTTATGCATAATCACAGGTAAGATTAACGCAATGGCTAAAAATGACAACAAAACAAAACCAATAAATTTTAGTGCACGCATGAAATAGAATTTTATTCAATAAAATAAGCTAGACCTATTGAAAAAGTTAAAAGCTTAATATAGTTAGTACGCTCAACCTCAGATCCGTTCACTTCATAAACAAAATCAACTTTTGAACCGATATATTCAAGATCTGTTGTCAAATTCCAATTCCCAACTGGATTAAATCGCATTCCAACACCAGTATAAATACCAAATTTTGAGCTCAGGTTATTAGTCTCTGTGATGCTAATGTTGGAACTTACATTATTTCTAACAGTAATAATACCTGAAGGTTTGTTTACAAAATTAAAGAACCAGTCATCATTTTAAAAGTAAAAGCCATAAAATCACCGCCAGGGAAATCATAATAAATTCCAAACATCGCTACAACAGACCTAAAAGGATTGACATTAACAAATGCCGTATCATAATTGATGTTCGAATTTATATACGCTCCAACTAGCCTTTCCTCAATCTTATTTGCATTGTAATTTATTAGACCAAATCACAGCATACACCAGAAAAAAATAAAACCCCTTCAAACCTAAAGTAAATTGATTCCACTAGTGACAAAACCACTATAATCCAAAGTAATCTTGTGTTTTTCCAAAGGCTCCCAAAGGCTTCGAAAAGCCACTTCTGATTTTTAACATGCCCGTTTCTGCTCTTGCGCCATGACAATAGCTGACATTAGCAATATGGAAAACAATAGGATGATTCGGTTCAGTCTTGTCATTCTGAATCTGTAGTTTTTTTCAATTATACGTTGTTTTAGAAATTAAAGTTCCGGAAAAAGCAACATTGATCTTTTCAAATGCTGCTTCAATAGTTTTTCGCGGACAAGCTAAATTCATCCGCATAAAGCCTCGCCTCCGACCAAAAATCAACCCTGCATTAAGCCCTACCCCTGCCTTGTTGATTAAAACTCCTTTAATTCGTCATCTGTAAGAGACCAAACCCTGGAAAAAATCGAGCCAAACCATATAAGTAGCTTCCGAACCACCATTTTTGGCCTGAGTGGTAAATTTTGCTTCAGGAAAACGTTCGCCCATTCCACATTAGCTGCACAGTAGTCCAAAACCTCATCAAGCCAGACCTCCTCTCCCTTCAAAAGCGGCTTTGTAGGCTACAAATCCAAACAACAGATTGCCCATATCCACATGGCAAGCTTGAAATATAAGTTTTTAATTAAAGTGTTTCTGTCCTTAATAATTACAGAAGATGATGCCAAACCTGCGAGATTAAATGTTTTGGTTGGCAGCATGCATCGTTATGGTATTCTGGAGTCCAAATCGGGATCGATTTCCGCAAAAACGTGATGCGTATTTTGGCAAAACTAGATCAGCACAGTATTTCATCTGATATCACGAGTAAGTTATTCTTTAATAGAAATGTCTGCCAAACGACTTAATTCATCCTTTTTCCAAGCTCTGCCAACAGGATTATGCGGATTGCATAAAATCAACATCCTGGCTGTTTGGGCTTGCTGCTCCAGTTGATCAAAATTTATAGAATATTTTCCGCCTTTAAATTGCAATTGGTTATAAACCAAATGTCTGTTGTGTTCTTTAACGGCCGTAAAAAACGGAAAATATACCGGTGGCTGAACAATAATTTCATCGCCTGGATTGGTAAGTGCCAAAACAGCAAAGTTCAAGGCCGGAACAACTCCCGGACTGAACAAAATCCAGTCTTTCTCAACTTTCCAGTTGTGCCTTTTTTGAAGCCAGTTAATTATTGATTCATAATAACTTTCCGACCTGAAAGTGTAGCCATATATTGGATGATTAGCTCGCGCAACAACAGCCTCCCTGATGAAATCGGGCGTTTCCAAATCCATATCTGCTACCCACATGGGAAGCACATCAGGATTTTTAAAGATGAACTGCCGCAGGTCATATTTAACACTAGCTGTGCCAGCACGATCAGTAATTTTATCAAAATTGTATGTCATCATTTATTTTTAAGCCTGCAAATTAACAAAATTGCCGCTGATAAATAGCTTTCTAAATTGAAGTTTAAGTGTAGTATTTCTTCTTTATGCATCTGAAAACGATCAATGATATTAGATTTAAGGACTTATTGCTTTACTTTTGCATCTCAAAAAGCAGAAAAATTTGGTCAGCAAACCGCTTCAATATACGTATTTTATATTGGTTGGTGTTTTTATCCTTCTCCTGATTATCAGCCTTCCCGACCGCATGCCCCATATCGATGATGCCTGGCTGGGAGAGCACAGCTATTGGCTGCTTAAAGACGGGGAAGTCAAAACCAAACTCATGACTGGCATTGCAGGCGGAGATGAAAGATTAATCCTTCATCACAAGCTTTTCACCATTCAAGGTGCTGCAGTTATTGCGCTTTTTGGATTTTCACTTACCGCCCTAAAAAGTATCAGTTTATTATATCTCCTGTTCTTAGTTTTTGGACTTTTCCTAATTCGAAAAAATAAGCTATGGTTTACTTCGTCAGAAAGTTTTTGGATCGCATTGCTGATTTTGCTTGCCAACCCAATAGTTTTCGAGTTTAGCTATGTTTTTCGCCCGGAAATTATGCTCGCTTTTCTTGGTTTTTTAAGCGGCATTCTGATTATAAAGAAAAAAGATCAAAAAATTACTAAACACGAGGCACTTCTAAGTGGATTGATCGCCGGTCTGGCTTTTTCAACACACTTAAATGCAAGTATTTATATAGCTGCTGGATTTCTGTTTTTACTCTTAAAAAAGGAATGGATCAATGCTGTTATTTTTGCCCTTGGGTCTATACTAACAAGTTTGATTTATTTTTATGATTTTCAATCATTTAACGATTTTAATCTTTGGATACATCAACTTACATTTATACCTTCAGGAAATAGTAAATCAGGTATATTTTATACACTTTTCATGAGTGTAGTTGATGAGCAGCGGCGTTTTTTTCATAGCCCAAAAGAAATCTCATTTACATTGCTAGCCTTCTTTTCGATACTATTTTCATGGAAAAATATTAAAAGCCAACAGCGTGATTTACTGTTTTATCTGGTACTGTTAATGCTTGCCATGTCTGTGCTTGCTTTGAATAAAACAAGTAAGTACCTGATAATGATTATGCCATTTTTAATCAGCCTGTTAGGCAATGGAATTTGGACGACTATACAGGTTAAAAACAGGGTTCAGACTCCAATGATCTGGATTCTTCTTGGAATTTACCTAATAACATCATTAATCTATAGCCTTGATTTGAGCCGAAAAAAATACGATCCGGATATCAATAGTAAAATAAGTGAAGTTTATGCAGGAACTACAAGTAATGAAATCAGGGTTTTAGCTCCCATGGAATTTATTTTCAATGAGATAGGTAAGTATGACCGTATTATTAGTCTGATGTCAATTCATGAGAGACAAAAACTTGAACCTGATTTAAAGGGCAAAAATTTCCTGCGAAAAGCGGACGAGGAACACATTCAACTTATGTTAATACCGGAATATTATCAGAAAAAACTTATCTTGGATTCCTTTTCGCTTAATGATACAGTTGCCGGTTTCAGATTGGTCGAAAATAATCAATACCTAATGGTATGGTCAACACGCGTGGAGAATCCTCCAACTGAGCAACCTAAGACAAACTATCGCAAAGGTTTTTACAAATATTTTGGCGCTTTCGATTAATCTTTCTCTCCAAAAAATTAAAGCTTTCAAAAAATAAACAGTAATTTTGAATACCACTAAGCATTCTATTCAATCTATTGTTTTTTAGGACTTTATAAAACTTCTTTTCTTGTTTTTAAATGCTAAGAAATGTCGCCGCTCTTTATTCATTTACTCTGTTCCTTTTATCACAGCTATGGTTTTAGCAGTTACAATGGGTGGAAGCGGAACTGCACCTGCTTTTTCGGCAGCTTATGGCGCCAACGTTTTACGTAAAAGCCCCATCCCTGGTCTTTTGGAATTATGGTTTTCATCGGGCAATTGTGGCCGCGGTAAAGGGACTGCCACAACAATCGAAAGCTTATTGGATCCTGACTACATGAGTTTTGCTGTAGTATCAATCATTTTGTTTTCTGTTGCTGTTGCCCTACTCATCGCAAACATTGCAGGCATTCCTCAATCAACGAGTCAAGCAACTGTTTTGGCTGTTACAGCTGTTGCCTTTGTATTTTAATGAATTGAACACTCAAAAAGCTTTTGCTTGAGATTGTTCCTGCCTGGTTTATCCTACCTGTTATTTCCTATTTTATCAGTTTATTTATTGGTAAATATATCTACAAGCCAATGCGAAACGAGGATATACATTGCCACGAGCTCAAAACGAAAACCTTAAACCTGTATGGAACGGATTACTGGTTGTGATGTCGTTGTATGTTGCTTTTCGATTTCTGATCCAATAACGTCGCAAATGCAGCGGGCCAATTGCAGTTATGACAGCTAACGAATCAGTGGATATCTTCAGTAAATGAGAACTTGGCTTTGATTATGATTTTAGCAACTTTGATTAAGTTGCACCCAGTTTTGGGATTGGCAGCTCTGGTATTTGGGCATAAGATTTTGCAAAACACTGGTAAGGAAATAGGGCTCTATTTATGGGGGAAATTGAGGCCGTGTAATAATTGCTTTTGTTTCAGCCAGTTTGTTGCTATCTGCTTCACTTGTTAAAGGAATCCCAACCTCACTGGTTCAGCCTCCACCCGTTGCAGCTATACTTGGAATTGGGGCTATGTCATTGGGTACCAAAATATTTTCAAGAAAACCGAAGTCAAAAGATTCTTTCTTGATGTAGGCTTATAGCTCCATTTATAGCATTTTCGCTTGCTCGCCTTTAATTTATCTTGCAGATTATTTTAGACTACCTTTAGTTTCCTTCCAGGATTTGATCTTTGATTCCTTTCGTCTCTTACGCGTTCCTTAAAACCTTCTCGACCTGAACGTTTCTTCATAGCTTTGCAAAGGTCTAACGAACAACCTTGATAGGTGGTAGAAACTCACGTATTGCTGTTATGAATTCAAGACGCGCATCAAGGGCTCATAGCCTGTTCTATCCGGATTATCAATGAGTATATTGAGTTCCGCATCTGTCATTTCTTCCGGTAATTTAGTTGCCTTATCCAGCCGATACCCTTCTGGCTTTTTCTGCGCTTGCAATCGCTTCTTGATACTGCTCGTAAACAGGGCCAAAATGTTTGCGCTTCCTTGGGTGTCAAATCGAGTTCCCTTGGTAAAAACCAACTTTAACCGCTTCTATTCTCTTCTATCGCCTCTTCTCTTTAATTTAAATTCTGGGCAAATCAACATTGAAACAGGAAAAGTACTTAGTAATAAATATTTTATTCATCTCATTAAGTTTTAAAATTCAAATTCTTCAGCTTTCTCAGTAAATAGGAGCAGCAGATATTCATATAGGGTATTTCATCCAATAAATAAGGTATCTGCATTAAGGCCATGTTCAAAGTCAATTACAGTATCCCGTATTATTTCCTGTGGCAACGTATCAGTAGTGATAATGCATGCCCCAATTTGATGCTTTTGGTTGTTTTGTGATATTGGCCATGTGCCAAACAAAATACAATCCGAGAAGAAAAACCAATGAAGCCGCAGCACCAAAAAAAAACCTTCTACGCCATCGTGCAGATTGCTTCGGTTTTGGGCTTCGACCCGCTTAGCATCGTAGATTTAAGATTTTCAAAATACCCAGTTGGAATATCACTAAAATCCTTAAATGCATGCTTTGTTCTGCCTTTTAAACGTTTCAAAAAGTCGTCATTCAATGCTTGATATATTGCTCATTTTCTAACTGCCTGATGATAAGTTGCCTTAATTGTTCCTTCTGCCAAATCGGTAATTGATGATATCTCTTTGTGCGTCATTTCGTTATAATACCTCAAACCAAAAATCAATCGCTGTTTTTCAGTTAATTGTTCCATGGCCTCTTAAAAGCTTAGCAGGATCATTTCTTAGTTTTAAATAAGTGCCATCCGAAAATTCACCACTTTTGATAATAAAATCTTCGCTTCAATTTTCTGATATGCATCAGCGCTTCATTGATGGCAATCCGAAAAAGCCATGTTTTGATGGAAGCATTCTCTTTAAACTGATCCAGCTTTTGCCAGGCTTTACAGAGCGCATTTTGAAGCACATCACATCAGCATCTTCATGATTCAGTACCATGCTCCTGATTTGTGCATACATAGCTCATATATAGTTTTTGATGAGGGCCTCAAAATGCTGCTTTTTATCTTCATTAAGCTCAAAGAACTTGATTAGTCGCGTATATTTATCTCAACACAATAGTGATTGTTCTGTTGCCTATGGATAACTCGGCCAGATTGTCGCATTCGCCATCTCCATAATCAAGAACCTTTGAGGGCCATTCGTTGGATTAACTTCAACCCTGCCATCACTAGAAAACGGCAATCTAATTCGCGCCTCTTGAAGTTCAATAATTTTACCTGTCACTTGGCGCACCTAAACTACTAATCAACGTTCCTGGAGCTTCTCGATCAGATAAACATCATCATTACGCCAAAACGGTATTATAACCGTACCCATGTCCGTTTATTTGATTGCCAACTAAACAGTGCCATCAGTAAGGTTTAACTGCCCGTCAACCTGAATTTGATACCAAATATTGGTTCTCATATCATTGAGTCCCATATTTTCCACAGTGCGCAAACCCGTAACATGATTATCATTCACATGGTAGCTGTCAAAACTTGTTTCAGTTCCAGCCTGTCGATATCGTCCATTGAAAGTGATCAATATTTTCCCTCTCCGGTATCTTCCATCGCGACACAAACAGTTTTCACCAAAGTCGATTGTCAGTAGCCTTGGTACTTCACCGTAGTATCGAGTAACAGTAACACAATCAAAACAAATGAAATCATTTTCAGCTGACTTAAGACTTCCTCACCTATTAGTTTGTGTTTTTGATCAGCCATATCCCGGGAAGTTTCATCGTAGGTTTGTTCAACAAAACTCTCATCTAAGGAAGCTGTTTCTTCCGATATATTTTCCTGTGTTTCCTTTTGCAGGAAAAATAAAACAGTCGCAATCAACGCAATCAACATGAGGATTTCAATGTTTTCATTATGCCTTTTTGCTTTTAAAGTTAATCTGCAAATTAGGATGCATATCTTATCAAAAGGTTTAGGCAAAAAGAAAATTAAAAGATAACTTCTGTAAAAGTAATCAATCACAATGCCTAAAACTACTGCTAAAAATGTCAGTTTTTTTTTAGGTAAAATGCAATAAAAAGCCTTGATCATAGAACAACCTCAGCAATATTTCCTCATACGTTTAGGCACAGATCACTGCTATGGACAATTAGCCAAAATGCTGTTTTAGCAGCAAGTACTGGGACATTAAAACCTATGTAATGGACGCTGATCCTGACTGTCCGGCCGCCTATAATTGCACAAAGTCTTTAAAGGCAGTCACACCAATTATGATGATAAGTTGTGGCACTGCTTTGGGCTGGAGGTAGATATGATCACCTATGAAATAGAAAGTATTAATGTTGAAGCCTCAAGAAGCTTAAAAGCAGAAGGAAAAAATCATCCTCCCTGATCCGGAAGTTTGGAAAGTCGTCATTCATAATGATTGATGTATTGCTCAATTTTCTTAACTGCCTGATGATAAGTTGCCTTAACTGTTCCTTCGGCCAAATCGGTAATTAACGATATCTCTCTGTGCGTCATTTCGTTATAATACCTCAAACCAAAAATCAATCGCTGTTTTTCAGTTAATTGTTCCATGGCCTTCTCTAAAAGCTTAGCAGGATCATTTTCAGTTTTAAAATAAGCGCCATCCGAAAATTCACCACTTTTGATAATATAAAATCTTCGCTTCAATTTCTGCTTTCTGATATGCATCAGCGCTTCATTGATGGCAATCCGAAAAAGCCATGTTTTGATGGAAGCATTCTCTTTAAACTGATCCAGCTTTTGCCAGGCTTTCATAAGCGCATTTTGAAGCACATCATCAGCATCTTCATGATTCAGTACCATGCTCCTGATTTGTGCATACATAGCCTTGCTATAGTTTTCGATGAGGGCCTCAAAATGCTGCTTTTTATCTTTCATTAAGCTCAAAGAACTTGATTAGTCGAGTATATTTATCTCAACACAATAGTGATTGTTCTGTTGCCTATGGATAACTCGGCCAGATTGTCGCATTCGCCATCTCCATAATCAAGAATCCTTTGAGGGCCATTTGCTGGATTAACTTCAACCCTGCCACTTACCAGAAAACGGCAACTCAATTCGCGCCTTAAAGGTTCAATAATTACTCTGTTCACTTGCGCACCTAAACTACTAATAAACGTTCCTGAGCCTTCGATCAGATAAACATCATCACGCCAAAACGGTGTATTATAACCCTGTACCCATGTCCGTTTTCTATTTGATTGCCAACTTAAAACAGTGCCATCAGTAAGGTTTAACTGCCCGTCAACCTGAATTTGATACCAAATATGGTTCTCATCATTGAGTCCCATATTTTCCACAGTGCGCAAACCCATAACATGATTATCATTCACATGGTAGCTGTCAAAACTTGTTGTGATAACAGTTCCAGCCTGTCGATATCGTCCATTGAAAGTGATCAATATTTTCCCTCTCCGGTATCTTCCATCGCGGCACAAACAGTTTTCTTCACCAAAGTCGATTGTCAGTAGCCTTGGCATCACCGTAGTATCGAGTGTAACAGTAACACAATCTCCAAAACGAATGAAATCATTTTCAGTTGACTTAAGACTCTCACCTATTAGTTTGTAAGCCTGATCAGCCATATCCTGAAGCTCATCGTAGGTTTGTTCAACAAAACTCTCATTCAAGGAAGCTGTTTCTTCCGAGCTAATATTTTCCTGTGTTTCCTTTTTGCAGGAAAATAAAACAGTCGCAATCAACGCAATCAACATGAGGATTTTCAATGTTTTCATTATTTTTTGCTTTTAAAGTTAATCTGCAAATTAGATGCATATCTTATCAAAAGGTTTAGGCAAAAAGAAAATTAAAAGATAACTTCTGTAAAAGTAATCAATCACAATGCCTAAAACTGCCAAAAATGTCGTTTTTTTGCAAATGCAATAAAAGCCTTGATCATGAACAACCTCAGTAATATTTCCTCGCTACGTTTAGGCATCACTGCTGGCGGACAATTAGCCAAAATGCTGGTTTTAGCAGCAAGTAATTGGGACATTAAAACCTATGTAATGGACGCTGATCCTGACTGTCCGGCCGCTCATAATTGCACAAAGTTCTTTAAAGGCAGTCACACCAATTATGATGATGTTTACCGTTTTGGCCAAGAGGTAGATATGATCACCTATGAAATAGAAAGTATTAATGTTGAAGCCCTCAAGAAGCTTAAAGCAGAAGGAAAAATCATCCTCCCCGATCCGGAAGTTTTGGAAACAATTCAGGATAAAGGCTTGCAAAAAGATTTTTTTGCTGAACATAAGATTCCAACTGCCGATTACAAAAATTATTCAGGTAAACAGGAAATAATCAGTGCTATTGAGTCGGACCAGCTTTCATTTCCCTTTGTGCAAAAAATCCGAAAGGGTGGTTATGATGGCCGTGGCGTGTTGGTTGTTAATGATTCCCAAGACCTGAGCAAAATCATGGATGCACCTTCTGTCGTTGAAAAAAAGGTTGCCATCAAAAATGAGATTTCGGTTATTGCTGCCAGAAATTTTCAAGGAGAGGTGAGTCATTTTCCGGTTGTAGAAATGGAATTTAACCCGGAAGCCAACCTGGTCGAAAAACTTATTTGTCCGGCTGCAGTTTCTGAAAAGATTTCTAAAAAAGCAGGAGAATTAGCTGATAAGTTAATCAGTGCCTGGGATATGGTTGGGCTATTGGCGGTAGAAATGTTTATTGATGAAAATGAGGTAGTGTGGGTAAATGAGGTAGCCCCACGACCACACAACAGCGGACATCACACCATCGAAAGCGTTGTTACTTCACAATTTGAGCAATTGCTCAGAGCCATTCTTGATCTTCCATTAGGCAGCATGGAATTAAAAATGCCTGCTATCATGCTCAATTTACTTGGAGCTCCCGGCCATGAAGGAGTTGCCAGGTATGAGGGTTTAAGAGAAGCCATGCAAATTGAAGGTGTAAAAGTGCATCTTTATGGAAAAAAAGTCACCAAGCCCTTCCGAAAAATGGGACATATTACAGTACTCGCAAAAACACGAGAGGAAGCCATCGAAAAAGCCAATCAGGTGAAAAATCTTATTACAATCGTAGCCTGAAATAAACACTAAACAGATGAAAAATCAACTTATCAGCATTATTATGGGATCCGATTCCGATCTTCCGGTTATGCAGGAAGCAGCTAAAATGCTGGATCAATTTGAAATCCCTTACGAAATAACGATTGTTTCTGCACACCGCACACCAAAACGAATGTTCGATTTTGCAGAAAATGCGCACAAAAGAGGTATCAAAGTAATTATTGCCGGTGCCGGAGGAGCAGCTCACCTTCCTGGAATGGTGGCGGCAATTACCCCATTGCCAGTAATCGGAGTACCTGTAAAATCATCCAATTCCATTGATGGTTGGGATTCTGTTTTGTCTATTTTACAGATGCCTGGTGGCGTTCCTGTTGCTACTGTGGCGCTCAACGGAGCAAAAAATGCCGGCATACTGGCAGCACAAATTATTGGCGCCGAAGACAATGCTGTTCAGCAAAAAATATTGGACTACAAAAGAGAGCTCAATGATGCTGTAATGGAAAAAGTTAGAACTATAGAAAAACAATAAATCAACTTTCCTTTCCCCAAAAAGAATATTTGCAATTGCTTAGAACCATGATAAATTATTCGGCTAATACAAAAGTCGAGTATTTTCATGTATCATTTAACTTGCTATAATCAAAACAGGTGACTTCATAATGAAGTCACCTGTTTTGGTTTTATTACTCAAAAAGTTTGATTACTGAATAATCAATTTCTGAGTCAGTTTACCTGTTTCAGTTTCATTTACAACAACATATATTCCTGACTCCAAATCACTAAGGTTAATTTTATTTGTACCCGCAACCAGCAATAAATCTCTGACTTTTCGCCCATTAAGATCATAAATACTGATTTTACTATTCTGCAGTGTATTAATAATCAATTGATCTGTTGTTAAAGGATTGGGATACAACTGGAATTCTGCAGCAATTTGGGTTTCGAGACTACTTACAACTGTTACCTCAAAAGCAGCAGGTAATGAAAGGTCATCTACTACAACATGGTATTCACCTACAGTGGCATCAAATGGAATATTAATAACTGCCTGAAGTTCAATATCGGAACTTGCCGAAACTAATGTTGCACCATAAACTTCGTCCTGATTATTAATATTAACAATTGAAACTTCGGGAGATCCCTCTGTCCAGTTTGTATTTGAACCAATGATAGTTAACTCAGGGCTACTGCCTTTTTCTGCTTCGCTTGGATCAACAGAAACTAAAACTGCAGGCAGAGCAAGGTTTGAAAAAAGATTTGTTGTGTATATCTGATCTCCAGAGGTAGTTCCGTTTCCATTGGCAGCATTTACAGCAGCATAAAATCTAACTTCTACTTCATCCTCTGGTGCAGTCCAGCTAAAGGACCATGAAGTATTATTTCCGCCACTATTTCCACCTGTGGTGTGTGTTACGGCATTACCCCCACTGATGAGCTTGGTTCGTGAGGCATCTGTAATTGAAAATCCGCCAAGTTTACTACCAACAGGGTTTTCGGCAGTTAACTCGAAGCCAAATCTGCCAGCCCCACTATGGGCAGCATTCAGCGTAATCTCGTAAGTTTCACCCGGAGCAAAACCGTTTTCCGGAATGTTTGTAGTGATCCAGCCACTTTGAGTAGCTGCAGTTCCTGTGTGGCATGCTGTACAAGTTGCGCCTCCATCGCCGGGGCTTCCTGATCTGCCACCAGGGCTTCCTGAGCTATTAGCATAGAGCAGAGCTGCAAATGGTATTAACAATAAATAAGACAGTTTGTAAAAAGTTTTCATAACAATATTTTTGGGTTTTTAATTTAAGCACTAAAGTACCTAAACACTTAATACTACTTAAATGTTTGAACAACAATTAACATTTAATTATGAAAATAAGTAACCAACAAATGTCCAATCCCGCAACTTTTCTACATCTTCTCAGGCATTTTTATACCTAATAATTGTGCAGCATAACTCAGCATGCTGGCAGTTAATTCGCTAAGCTGCAGACGAAATAGCCTTCTTGATACATCAGCCTCCTTTAAAATAGGATTATCCTGATAAAACTGGTTATACTCTTTAGCCAATTCATAAATGTAGTTAGCGATAAGTGCCGGACTTCTGCTCATGGCAGCCTGAAGCAATACATCACTCCAATTATGCAGTAACACCAAAACTGACTTCTCTTTTGGCATGAGATTAATTGATTGCAAATCAGAAGTTTTCCACGTTAGTTGACTAGCTTCAGCCTTTCGCAAAATAGATTTAATTCTGGCATGTGTATACTGCACAAAAGGACCTGTATTACCATTAAAATCAATTGATTCGGTTGGGTTGAATTGCATGGTTTTTTTCGGATCGACGCGCAACATATAATACTTTAATGCGGCCATTCCTATGTTATCAAAAAGTTGATTTGCATCTGAAGCTGGAAGTTCACGTCCTTTTCCAAGTTCTTCCGACATCTTACGCGCCGTTTCGACCATTTCATCCATCAACTCATCTGCATCTACAACTGTTCCTTCGCGCGATTTCATTTTGCCTTCGGGCAATTCGACCATCCCATATGAAAGATGTTCAATTCCATCTGCCCATGATTTTCCCAGGCGACGCAGAATTTTTTGCAACACATCAAAATGATAATTTTGCTCATTTCCAACCACATAGATTAATCTATCTGCCTTATAATCATCATATCGCAATTGAGCCGTTCCGATATCCTGAGTCATATAAACCGATGTGCCATCAGCTCTTAATAACAGCTTTTCATCGAGACCCTCATCAGTTAAATCGCACCAAATTGACCCATCGTCCTTCTTGAAAAACACACCTTTTTCGAGTCCTTCTAAAACCAGTTGCTTCCCTAATAAATATGTTTGTGATTCATAATAGATCTGATCAAAATCGATGCCCAAACGTTTATAAGTCACATCAAACCCCTCATAAACCCATCCGTTCATTTTTTCCCAAAGTGTTCTCACTTGTGAATCACCTTCCTCCCATTCGCGCAACATTTGTTGTGCTTCCTTAATTAAAGGAGCTGATTTTGCTGCTTCATCCTGTTTGCTGCCCTGCTCCACCAGCAATTTTTGTTCAGCTTTGTAGGCTTTATCAAACTGAACATACATTTCTCCTACCAACTTATCACCTTTGACCCCTGCTATTTCTGGTGTTTTTCCTTCGGCAAATTTTTGCCAGGCAAGCATTGATTTGCAAATATGTATTCCACGATCGTTAACAAGATTCACCTTAAAAACCTTACCTCCGTTGGCTCTAAGAATTTCAGCAACACTCCATCCCAGCAAATTATTACGAATATGTCCCAAATGCAAGGGTTTATTAGTGTTTGGCGAAGAATACTCAATTACTGTAGTTTCATTTTCATTCAGTATTTGCTGATTGAAAACTTGCTTGTTTAAATTTCCCTTCATCCAGTTGAGCCAATAATCGTCATGAATAACTAAATTCAAAAATCCTTTGATAACATTATAAGATTGTATCATTGGACTTTCGGCGATTAATGCCTCACCAATTTCTCTGGCCAAAACTTCGGGATTCTTCTTGATGAGTTTCAGAAAAGGGAATACTACTAAAGTCAAATCACCTTCAAATTCGGGTCGGGTTTGCTGAAAACTGATAGCTTCCGGCTTGATTTCCTGTTGATATCCTTTATAAAAAATATTCAGAAGTGCTTCTTTTAAAATCTCTTCGACCATAATTCTATTTTTAAGCTGCAAAATTAGCGATTTTGGAACTGGTGACTACAACAGTTATTATTAAACCAAATTTCACAATTATGTTATTTATTTAACAATCTATAATCTTGATTTACTGCAATTTAAAAAATTGATATATTAATTTTTTATTCAAAGTGTTCGTTTTTAAGACAATTCCACTTAAATTTGTGCCTTACTTCACAGAAATTATAACCATAAAAACGCTCTTATGAAAAAAAATGTGATCATTATCGGTGCGGCTGGTAGAGATTTTCACAATTTCAACACCTATTACCGTGGAAATGAATTGTATAATGTAGTTGCTTTTACTGCAGCTCAGATTCCTGACATCGACGGCAGGAAATATCCGTCAGAACTTGCAGGTGATTTATATCCTGAAGGAATTCCCATTTATGCAGAGGAAGATCTTCCAAAACTGATTAAAGACTTGAAAGTTGACGACTGTGTATTTTCATACAGCGACGTACCTTACAATCGTGTAATGGGAGTAAGCGCAATTGTTAATTCGGCAGGCGCAAACTTTATACTTCTCGGCCCTGCTGATACAATGGTAGAAAGTACAAAACCAGTTATTGCAGTTGGTGCTGTAAGAACAGGATGCGGAAAAAGCCAGACATCGCGCAAAGTGATTGAATATTTGATGGAAAAAGGCTTAAAAGTTGTTGCAGTTCGTCACCCAATGCCATATGGTGATTTGGTAGCTCAAAAAGTTCAGCGTTTTGCTACTGTAGAAGATTTAGCCAAGCATAAATGCACCATTGAAGAAATGGAAGAATATGAACCACATGTAGTTCGTGGTAATGTTATTTATGCAGGCGTTGATTATGAAGCTATTCTTCGCGCTGCCGAAAATGATCCCGATGGTTGCGATGTAATCCTCTGGGATGGTGGCAATAACGACTTCCCATTCTACAAACCAGATTTGAATATTACCGTTGTTGACCCACATCGCCCAGGCCACGAATTAAGCTATTATCCGGGCGAAGTTACCCTGCGCATGGCTGATGTTGTTGTAATCAACAAAATGGATAGCGCTGCTCCTGAAGCAATACAAACAGTGCGCGAAAATATCGCTAAAGTAAATCCCAAAGCCATTGTAATTGATGGAGCTTCTCCAATAAAGGTAGACGACTTCAATATTATTAAAGGCAAAAAAGTGTTGGTAGTGGAAGATGGCCCAACCCTTACTCATGGTGAAATGAAAATTGGTGCCGGAACTGTTGCTGCACAAAAATTTGGCGCTGCTGAATTGGTTGACCCACGTCCGTTCCTCGTTGGTAAACTTGCCGAAACTTTCCAAATATATCCCAATATCGGAACTTTGCTTCCTGCGATGGGTTATGGCGAGCAACAACTTAAAGACCTTGAAGCTACGATTAACAACACTGAATGTGATTCAGTTGTTATTGGAACTCCAATCGACTTGAACCGTATTGTTAAAATCAACAAACCTAACACACGTGTGTATTACGATCTGCAAGAAATCGGGTTCCCGAATCTTGATGGCGTACTTACTGAGTTTGTTGAAAAACAAAAGTTATAAGCAGTTTAGTTCTTCAATGAATTGTCTTAAAAGCCGCTTAAAATGCGGCTTTTTTGTGTTTTAACAATGCGATATTAACACTGTTGTAAAAGAAATCCTAAAACTTGTGTCACCATAAAAGATAAAATGGTTTATGTTTGCGCTCCGAACGCAAAATAAAATTAATCGTATGCATTCGGTTCTCCTTCCCTTGATTATTGCTACTGACAGCCAGGAACTGTCAAAAAGAATATTATTTAAGACGGCATTAGCCGTCTTTTTTTTATCCATTCAATCCATTATTTAATGAAAGATCGCGCTTACCCTCCTGCAAAATTAGTGCTGCCCGATGGCACTCAAATCCATGGAAAATCATTCGGCTATCCTTCATCCACCAGCGGAGAATTAGTCTTTAACACTGCCATGACTGGTTATCCGGAGAGCCTTACCGACCCTTCCTACAAAGGTCAAATCCTCGTACTCACCTACCCTTCTATTGGTAATTATGGCGTTCCTGCTGATATTAAAGCTGATAAACTCCTTCGATATTTTGAGTCTGAGCATATTCATATCTCTGGTCTGATAATAGCCGATTACTCAGAGGATTATAACCATTGGAATGCTGTTAAAAGTTTGGGAGAATGGCTTAGAGAAGAAAAAATACCGGCATTATTTGGAATCGATACGCGATCGCTAACCAAATTAATACGCGAAAAAGGCACTACGCCAGCTAAAATCGTTCATGGTTCAATCGATGATATTTCCTTTGAAGATCCCAATGATCGCAACCTTGTGGATGAAGTTAGCACCAAAGAAGTGGTTGAATATGGTAATGGAAATATAAAAATAGCATTGGTAGATTGTGGTGTCAAAAACAACATTATCAGATCATTACTTCAATTTGACACAAAAATTATCAGGGTGCCATGGGATTATGACTTCCGCAAGCTCGACTTTGATGGCCTTTTTATCTCAAACGGCCCGGGAAACCCTGAAAAGTGTGAAACTACAATTGAACATTTGAGGTCGGCCCTCGAAAATGAAAAACCAATTTTCGGAATTTGCCTGGGACATCAACTGCTTTCATTGGCCGCAGGAGCAAAAACCTACAAACTTAAATTCGGACACAGGTCGCATAATCAACCTGTTCTGCTTGATGGTACTCAAAAGGCCTATCTCACCTCTCAAAATCACGGTTATGCAGTAAGTGAAGCGTCTATTCCACAAAAATGGGAAAGCTGGTTTACTAACCTTAATGATCATACAAACGAAGGAATCCGGCATCAAACCAAACCCTTCTTTAGCACGCAGTTTCACCCCGAAGCATCAAGTGGTCCAACGGATACATCCTTCCTTTTCAACACATTTATTCAAACTATCGAGCAATGCAAAAAGTAATAGAAAAAGTCCTTGTTCTGGGCTCCGGAGCACTTAAAATCGGCGAAGCCGGCGAATTTGATTACAGTGGTTCTCAAGCTTTGAAAGCATTAAAAGAAGAAGGTATTAAAACCGTTCTGATCAACCCCAACATCGCTACAGTGCAAACATCAGAAGGGATCGCTGACCGGATTTATTTTTTACCCGTGACGCCATTTTTTGTTGAACAGGTTATAAAAAAAGAAAAACCTGATGGAATCTTATTGTCATTCGGAGGCCAAACAGCACTCAACTGTGGTTTAGATTTATTCAATAAAGGAGTGTTGGATCGATATGAGGTGAAAGTGTTGGGAACACCCGTTAAGGCAATTCAGGAAACCGAAGACCGGCAGCTTTTTTCTGAAATGCTCGATGAAATCGGAATTAAGACGGCCCGCTCGCTTTCTGCAACATCACCCGAAGAAACCATCCGGGCGGCTGAATCAATCGGGTATCCTATCATCATCAGGGCAGCTTATACTTTGGGCGGACAAGGAAGTGGATTTTGCCACAATCGTGAAGAACTGACTCAAAAAATTCATCAGGCATTTTCATACAGCCCTCAGGTATTGGTTGAGGAATCCTTAAGAGGCTGGAAAGAAATTGAGTACGAAGTGGTTCGAGATCAGTACGATAACTGTATTACGGTATGTAATATGGAAAACTTCGATCCTCTTGGAATTCACACCGGTGAGAGTATCGTTGTTGCTCCTTCTCAAACCCTCACAAACAGGGAATATCACAAACTAAGGCAAATTTCGATCGACATCGTAAAAAGAGTCGGAATAATTGGTGAATGCAATGTTCAATATGCACTTGACCCGCAATCAGAGGATTACCGTGTGATTGAGGTAAATGCGCGGCTTTCGCGCTCAAGCGCACTAGCAAGCAAAGCTACAGGTTATCCACTGGCTTTTGTTGCAGCAAAACTAGCCTTGGGATATGGTCTGCATGAACTCAAAAATGATATTACTAAAACCACTTCTGCCTTTTTTGAACCGGCATTGGATTATTTGGTCGTCAAAATTCCTCGTTGGGACTTGAGTAAATTTCAAGGTGTGAACAGGGAAATCGGATCCAGCATGAAAAGTGTGGGAGAGGTTATGGCGATAGGGCGTTCCTTTGAGGAATGTATTCAAAAAGGATTGAGGATGATTGGCATAGGCATGCATGGCTTTGTTGCCAATCATGAATTGCCCGAAAACGATCTCGAAGACGAACTCAATAATCCGAAAGACACACGCATTTTCTGGATTGCTAAAGCATTTGACCAGGGCTGGACAGTTGATCAAATTTATAATGCCACAAAAATTGACCCCTGGTTTCTGGCAAAACTCAAAAACATTCATCTACTAAAACAGGAACTGATTAATTTTCAGAGAATTGAAGATTTAAATAATGCGTTTCTGCTTGACCTTAAAAAAGCTGGATTTTCTGATTTCCAGCTCGCCAGACTACTCTACAATGAAGATGACCATGAAGCCATCGAGACAAGAATCCGAGAAATCAGGACCTATCGTCAAGCGCAGCAAATCCTTCCATATGCAAAACAGATCGACACCCTGGCTGCCGAACATCCGGCACAAACCAACTACCTCTATTTTACTTATCATGGCAGCAGTCACGACATCGATTTTGAAAAAGACAGGCGATCTGTAATTGTTTTGGGTTCCGGTGCCTACCGGATTGGAAGCAGCGTTGAATTTGACTGGTCGGCCGTAAATGCCATTAAAACTGTCGAGCAATCAGGCTACCGATCAGTGATGGTAAATTTTAATCCTGAAACCGTTAGCACTGATTACGATAGCTGCGATCGCCTATATTTTGATGAGCTAAGCCTCGAACGTGTGCTTGATATCATTGCACTTGAAAATCCGAAAGGCGTTATTGTGAGCACTGGAGGTCAAATACCCAACACACTGGCTATGAGACTTCAGGCCTACAATGTTAAGATTTTGGGTACATCAGCAGATTCGATCGACATGGCCGAAAACAGGCATAAATTCTCGGCCCTACTTGATAGTTTGGGTATTGACCAACCAGCTTGGAAAGAGTTGAGCAGTATTGATGACATTGAAAAATTTACCATGCAAGTGGGATTTCCTGTGCTGGTAAGACCATCCTACGTGCTTTCGGGAGCAGCCATGAATATTGTTTCGAATCACAAAGAACTCCGACATTTTCTTGAATTGGCAACACAGGTTTCCAAACAATATCCGGTAGTGGTATCAAAATATTTGACCGATACCAAAGAGATAGAATTTGATGCTGTGGCCGACAAGGGTGAAATAATTGTGTACGCGATTTCCGAGCACATCGAATTTGCCGGCGTTCATTCCGGAGATGCTACCATTATGTTTCCTCCCCAGAAAGTCTATGTGGAAACTATCCGCAGGATTAAGCGAATAAGCAGGCAAATCGCGCTGGCATTAAACATCAGCGGCCCGTTTAACATTCAGTTTTTGGCACGCGACAATGATATTAAGGTAATAGAATGTAACCTAAGAGCCTCCAGAAGCTTACCTTTTGTTTCAAAAATTCTGAAAACCAACTTTATCGAATTGGCAACCAGGATTATGTTGGGCGAAAAAGTAGAAAAACCTTTTAAATCATTGTTTGAACTGGAATACATTGGCGTGAAAGCCCCGCAATTTTCCTTTTCGCGATTAAGCAAAGCCGATCCCATTTTAGGTGTTGACATGGCTTCAACAGGCGAAGTTGGTTGCATTGGCGATGATTATTACGAGGCCATTCTAAAATCGATGCTGGCTGTTGGCTTTAAAATTCCGAAAAAGGGAGTGCTAATTTCATCTGGCACAATGCGCGACAAAATAGAATTATTAAAAAGCGCTCAATGGCTTGCCGATCATAAGTTCGAAATTTATGCAACAAAAGGCAGTCATTCATTTCTGAGCGAAAACGGAATAGCCTCTAAGCAGGTTAACTGGCCTGATGTAGATGAATACCCAAATGCACTGGATTTGATTAGAGAAAAGAAGATTGACCTTGTAATTAATATCCCAAAAAATCTAAGCTCAGAAGAATTGTCGAATGATTACACTATTCGCCGTGCAGCGGTGGATTTCAATATCCCTTTAATCTCAAATGCGCGATTAGCTAGCGCATTTATCTATAGTATAGGAAGATACAATATTGATGATTTGAAAATAAAAGCCTGGGATGAATATTAAAATTTAGTAGTTATTAACAAGAAAGCAACACATTGTGAATAAAAAATACATCAATCTTCAACTAAATAGTGTAGTTTTGTGTCCCGATAACCTTAAACTTATGATAAAGTTACTCGGACATTATAAAACCCTGAAAGCTCAGCATTTACTTCTTACATATAAAGATACTTTGACGGCATTAGCCGTCTTTTTTTTGTCCTTTTCTAAAATACTTTTCCTTCAATAATCCCCTAAATCCAAAAATGATCAATGAAAAACCGCAGTCTCGTTTCCATCAATGATTACTCTAAAGAGGAGATCATGCAAATTCTGGAAATAGCAGCAGAATTTGAAAAAGAACCACACCAAAATCTACTGAATGGCAGGGTGATAGCATCCCTGTTTTTCGAACCTTCTACGCGCACACGCCTGAGTTTCGAAAGCGCCATTCAAAAGATGGGTGGAAATGTAGTTGGCTTCAGCAGTGCTGCCACTTCCAGTGTACAAAAAGGCGAATCGCTCAAAGACACCATTTTAACAGTTTGTAACTATTCTGACCTGATTGTGATGCGACATCCTGTTGATGGATCAGCACGCTATGCCAGTGAAGTTGCAACTGTGCCAATCATCAATGCCGGCGATGGAGCAAATCAGCATCCAACCCAGTGTTTGCTCGACCTCTACTCTATCAAAAAGACCCAGGGCACACTCGAAAATCTTGAAGTGACCTTCGTCGGCGATCTAAAATATGGCCGAACAGTTCATAGTCTTGTAATTGCACTTTGCCAGTTTAATACCAAATTTCATCTTGTGTCCCCGGTTGAATTGAAGCTTCCAAGTGCTGTAAAAAGGCACATCAAAGAAGCCAATCTACAATATGAACAATACACTGATTTCAGCGAGGTGATTCCAAAATCAGATATTATATATATGACACGTATTCAACGTGAACGCTTTCCGGATCCTTTGGAATACGAAAAAGTGAAAAACGCTTACATACTTGATAACAGCATGTTAGATAATTCCAGAGAAAATTGTCGCATCCTACATCCACTGCCACGCGTAAACGAGATCAGCATCGACGTGGATAGTAATCCCAAAGCCTATTACTTTGAACAGGCATTAAACGGCGTGTTTGTCAGACAAGCTTTAATAGCTGCCATTTTAGGACTTAAGTAGAACCGTAAATAATTGAATATCATGAATAACAAGCGTAAAGAATTAATTGTGTCGGCCATTAGCAATGGAACGGTAATCGATCATATTCCTGCTAATAAATTGTTTCAGGTCATTCGTATTCTTGATCTCGAAAAATCAGATAAAGAGGTCTATTTCGGCACAAACCTGGAAAGTAAAAAATATGGCCGAAAGGGCATCATTAAAATTAGTGAGAAATATTTTGAAGCTAATGAAACCGACAAAATTGCATTAGTTGCCCCAACTGCAACCTTAATTGAAATCAGGGATTTTGAAGTAGTCAAAAAATCAACCGTCAATATCCCCGAACATGTTGAAAAAATCGCCAAGTGCTTCAATCCTAATTGTGTAACTAATAAAGAACAGGTTCCAACAAAATTTAAAGTCATCAAAGTTGATGGCGAAATTAAACTGGCATGCCATTATTGCGAAAAAAACACCTCGCAAAATAATATGGTCTTCCATTAATTGCCTGCAAATAGCACTTCACAAGGCTTTGAAATTTATCTTTCATAGCCTTTTTTTTATGAATCAATTTAGCTTATTAAACTTTCCTTTGGCTGTATTGTTATAAATTTGCGCAAAGCTAGATCAACTCATGTCAGGGTATATTCAGGAATTAATTAAAGAAGGCGAGCATCAGCAACAGGACTTTAAGTTCGAGATTTCTGACAGCAAAAAAATTGCGCGATCACTTGTAGCTTTTGCAAATACTGATGGCGGGCGTTTATTGGTTGGCGTTAAAG
>JAGYNM010000020.1 GCA_018399335.1 Bacteroidales bacterium
TGGCCTTGTTTGCGCGAAGCTATTCCATTGGCCTGTGTATCAAAAGCTACAACAGCAATTGGGCTGTTTAATGCCTCAAGCGGAAGATGTACAACAGTTTCGCTTGTGAGCTGGCTGCTATCGCTGAAGGCGTAATTGTCAAAGCTTCCGTAGTAAACCTTGTAGCCCATTAAATCAGCTTCCGGATTGGGATACCAACTCACTTTGATGTAATCGTCAACAATTTGACTGATAACCGAATGAGGAGCAGAAACAGGAGCATCATTGTTAATGTTAAGAAGAAGAGGCAGATAGGATAATATTCCCAATCCCTGCTGATCGTTTCCATCAAAAATATAGGTGTCAATCAGATCAGTGTTTTGAGTTGCCCAATAGTTTTCAGGAATATCAAGATCTTCAGAATTTAAATTTTCAATAAAGTTAGCTTGAAGCTGATTATCGAAAAGGTTGTTTTGTTGCATCACAAAATCGTTGGTTTCCATAATCTGAACAACTTTATTGCCATTACCCGTAAATGTGTTATCAAGTAAGGTAATTAAGCTGCTGTTATTTTTAGCAATGAAGCCTTTTTGATTGGCATAAAGGTTATTAGACAGAAAATGGCATTTTGTAGCTTCCGTGAAGCTTGCTGCTGTGGTGTTTTCTACAAAAAGATTATGAATCACGTTGGTTGAATCCATAGATACATATATCCCGTATCCGTCGTTTGCATTGCCGTTTTGATATATTATATTTTCACGTATTGTGGCATTTCCTGAGCCACCATTATTATTGTTATTTGAAAGCCAGATACCATTTGAACCCTGCTGTATCAGATTGCCTTCGATCAGATTGTCAGGACATGCACCGTGATTGTTATTCTGAATAAGGATATTAGTTGTGAGGTTGCGCAGGTTATTGTTAATTATCTGATTAGAAGCGCTTTTATTTCCGGGGTCTGCTGCATAAATTTCTATTCCGACGAAATTACGGTTGATATGATTTTCAGAAATTTGACAAAAAGAACTGTTGGTAATGTTTATACCCAGATTGCGATTGTCGAAAACCAGGCTGTTTCTAATGGTAATATGAGAACTTGAGATTACCTTGATCCCCTGAACAGCCCGACGGATATGCACATAAGCAATTGACACATCATTTTCCTGATTAACAGAGCTAATAATAATTCCATTCCAATACCAGCTTTCCTGACCAAAATAATTTGGAATAAAACTAATCGAATCCTGAGCTGTTCCTTCTGCTTTCAACCGACCGTTTTCAATGGTAATATTTCGACCCTGATTTACTTTGATCACTGTTCCAGGCTCAATATCGAGTAAGGCATTGTTGATCACCTTTAAGTTATCACTGACAATATAGGTAGTATCTTTTGACCAGAATGTGTTGTTGGTGATTATTCCGCCTACCTCAACAAGCTGAGCCATTGCAGCATTAAATGACAAAACAAGCCCTATGGCTATGATAATGCTTTTGAGTTTATAATTGATCACTGTCTGTCTCATAACTTATAGGATACTGAGAGGTCAATTATCAAACCGTTAAGTCGACGATCTGTGGGATAGTTTTTATACAAACTTGATAGTTGACGCATGTAGTTAAGTGAGGCAGTAAATCCAAATCCCTGATCCAGCTTAATTTTTATACCTGTACCAAGCTGATAATTCCATATTATTGAGTTTAACCGATCAATAGATAGGTCAACTACCGGAAAACCCTCATCGTTCAATATTGTTTTGCCTCGTGCGAACAGAGGAGTATTTATTCCTCCTCCCGCATCAACAAAAAGGTCGAAATCGCGTGTTTGCAGATAGTTAAAACGTATTTTTCCCTTTAGGCTCAACATCAGGATTTGGTTTCGCAGGTCGTAAGTTGTAAGTGACTGATTAAGTGGTAGCCATGTAGAATCAGTTACATAAGTCCATGTGGTATCAGTTTGGATTACGGTATAAAAAACATCAACAGTATCTTGTAGATAAAAGCCACCTGATTTCACATTTTTTTCATAGTTGAAGCGATGTGAGGTTTGCTGGATATTAATCCCAAGGATCCACGACAGCTGATTATTATTGTACTTAAGACCAATTCCGAGGCCGGGATTAAAGAAGCTCATCGGCTCCAGCGAACGAATGGAATCGGTTAGCGGGATATCATTTGCGGCAATCGTCTGATACGAAAGCATTGCATTTGTTAAGGAAAACTCAATATGCCAGCCAGGAGCATCAGACGAGTTGTTTGTAAAAACATTATCCGAAAGGTTGATTCGTCTTTTGCCTCTTCCAGACCCATTAATAAAAACAGTATCTCGGATTGTAACTTCTTTTTCTTGAATAAGCGTGTCACGGATATAAATTGTATCTAAAAGATAAACAGGTACCTCCACCTGTTTAAATATGGTATCTGTAATAAAAACGGGATCGTGCAGCTTGGGGTAAGTATTTTGTGAAAGTTTTTTGGTAGCATCAACAGGATTTTCAAATATTTTTTCCTGAAAACTTGTGTTGGTTTTTAGAATAACCAAATGATTACCAATTTGTTGGAATTCGAAATTTATCTGATTGAGCAGATCAGTCAGGATTTGAGTTGCAGTTTTTGCAGTGGTTTTAAAGCTTATCTTTCGTAAAAAGGCTGTATCAGAGGCATTGTATGTGAGGTTGATGTTTCCTTGTTTGGCAAGGCGTTGCAATACACTTGAAAGGCTTTCTGAACGAGCTTCGAAATCTGCAATAAATTTTTGTTGGTTTTGAGCATAAGCAGCTGAAAAAGCGATTCCAAGCCATAAGCTAATCAGCAGGAAAGGTTTAAAGATTTTGTCCTTGCAACATACAAAAACCATCATGGAACTGTTTTTATAAATTTGGTTTGGCAGTAAAACTTATCTCATAATAAATAAACTGTCTTTTTGTTCAATTTCAAAGGAATAAAGCAAACCAATTGTTTTAAAAATGTCTTCAGGTTTTTCTTTTTTAAAAGTGGCAGTTAACTTCAAACCTTCTATATTCGCTTGATTATCAATATGAATAGGATATGCATGTTCCAGATCAGTTAACACTTGTTTGAGTGGAGTTTCTTCAAAAATCAATTCGGAAGTTTTCCAGGCCAAAAAGTTTGTTGAAGTGAAGCTTGTTGAAGTTAATTGATTGGTTGATGAATCATACTTTCCTTGCATGCCAGCTGTTAATACAACATTGTTTGAGCTTGATTCGGTTGTATAAAGCATCACCTTACCTTCAAGTACAAACACCTCAATGTTGGCTGAGTTTTGATCGATGAAAAACTGAGTTCCTAAAACTTTTACTTTCGTTTTACCCATATCAACCACAAAAGGTTTTTCGGGATTGTGGGTTACCTCAAAAAAGCCCGAACCACTTAGTTTGATATTTCTGTCATCAGTAAAGTTTTTTTTATAACTAACCGATGAAGCGCGATACAAGTCAACTGAGGACTGATCAGGGAGCTGCAGGTTTAAGGGTTCATTGTTTTGAGCTGTTTGTACGATGAGGGGATATTTGTTATCTACACTAAACCAGTTAATTGCAAAGAATAAGAGTAAAATAGCAGCAGCAACAAACCAATTTGCAGGTCTTAAATAGAAAGCTTTAACTGATTTGGTTTTATTTTGATTAATTTCATCAGATATAATTTGCCAGGCTTTTTCTTTATTAACTTTCAGCTTGTTTTCTTTTTTAGGCACGAACGACCAAACAGCCTTGTATTCTTCAAAGAGCTGTTTGTTTTTTACATCAGCATCGATCCATTGTTGCAAGCTAGAAGTTTCCTCAGCAGAAGCCTCACCGCTTAAGTATCTTGTGATAAGTTGTATTATTTGATCATTATCTGTTTTCATTGTTGATGATTTTCTCCTGAAGTTTGGACAGGTTTGATGTAACTTACCCTAATACTATTCCATAAAATATTTTGAAATAAGCGCACTAATACCGGCTAGTACCGGCAGGTAATCTTTAAGCTGTTGTCTGAGTTGTTCAAGTGCTTTACTGAGGTGTGCTTCTACAGTTTTGACTGACACACCAAGTTTTTCAGCAATTTCTGAGTATTTTAATCCGTCTCTTCTACTCAATTCGTACACCAATCTACGCTTTTCGGGCATGATACTGATAACTTCCTGCACTAAAAACTGTATTTCGGCTGCTTGTAATACATCAGTAGGTTCAATAGTATCAGAATTGCTAAGCTTAACGTGAGTTTCGTGTTCGCGTCTCACACGCAAGTGATCCTGATAATTGATAATCCGGTTTAATGCAGTGCGGTAAAGGTAGGCCTTTAGCGAGGTATTGATTTGAAGTGATTCTCTTTTTTGCCAAAGCTTTACAAAAATGTCTTGCACCAGTTCTTCTGCTTCCTCAGCGCTATTCATCCGCAAATAGCAATACTTTGAAAGAGGCTCATAATAGAGATTAAAGATTTCCTTGAAAACGCTCTGGTTACCTACTTTGAGCCCTTGAATTAATCTGGCTTGGTCATTCTCCATTACTGATTTTGATCAATTGTTGAACTAAAGTATTACTTAATCAGTTTTTTTACCGTCCTTCCTGACTTATTGGTGGCTGAAATAAAATAAAGACCTGCCGGCAAACCGGAAATATCCATCTGGTAGGTTACATCACTTATCTGTCTCGAAATAAGTAACCTACCTGAGGCATCTACAATGGAGATTTCACGGATTTGATCATCACTGAATGCCAGATTGATTTGATCTGAAGCAGGATTAGGATACATACTAAAGTAATTGTGCATTGATTGTTCTGGGCTTCCGACGATAAGGGTATTTACGCGTTCGAAAGTCCAGTTGTCGGGATCTACCTGAATGTTAACTACCTGTTTGCCAAATTCTATGGCGTAATGTTCCAGATTGCTTTCCTGATATAGCCTGATAGTTGTATCGCTGCCATCTGAGAAAGTGAGTTTATAGTCCATTGTCATTTCAAACAAAGAAGTAGAGGACGATCCTGTTTGGGTAACGAACATATCAAATGTATCATCAAACATATACCATTCGATGTCGTATTTGGGATAGCCTTCACCATAATACCACTGAGCAAAAAATTGTTCCAAATCCATTCCGGTCACTTCTTCGGCGATCATGCGAAAATCTTCGCCTGTTGCTGTGCTGTCTTCGAATGCAATTTGGAACGTATTCATGATATCAAAGAAAAGCTCGTCGTTATTCACTTCGTGACGAAGCACATGCAGGATGGAAGCTCCCTTATCATAGGAAAGTCTGCCGTTAAAAATACGCCAGATATTATCAGGTGTAATTTCTGAAGGTGGGATATAAACACTTCCGCCGGGCGACGACATAACATTGTTTTGAGTACCAATCATAAAATTTTGTCCGGAGTTCCATCCGTTTAGCATTTCCTGTGCCAAATAATTGCTATAGGTGGCAAATCCTTCGTTAATCCAGATATCACTCCAGGTGGCGCAGGTAACATTATCACCAAACCACATATGCCCAAGTTCGTGAGCTACAAGATTAAAAGAGAAACTTCCCATGGTGCTCATGGTTTGGTGCTCCATTCCACCACCCAGCTGTGTAATACAATGGCCATATTTTTCTTCATGAAAAGGGTAGAGGACATATAAATCGGAAAATAGTTCGATCATCGGAACTACAGCATCGATATTGGATTGCTGGCTGGGCAGGTAATTGGGATGATTGTAAACGAAATTCTGGACTAAAATGCTGTCATTTTCCAGGGCTGCTGGTTTGGCGTAAATGTTATATTCTTGATAATCAGATACTGCAAATGATATCAGGTAGTAAGCGATTGGATAATTTGATTTCCATTCGTAGCGCAACTGGTTATTTCCCAAGTCGGTGATATTTGTTAGTAAGCCCTGTGAGCCAGCCATTTCGGCGGAAGTGGTGGTAAGAAAAACCCAAACGGAATCAGCTTTGTCTGTCAAAACTTGCTTGTTAGGCCACCAATCTTTTGCTGCAAAAGGCTCTGAAAGTGTCCAGGTTACATTTTTCTGCCAGGTGCTGGAGTAGTCATTCGTTATACCTGAAAAGAAACCTCCTGTTGGTGGTGTACCTCCGTAATTAATTTCTGCAACAAAAGTTTCACCCTGTTGCAAAGTAGGAATTTCAACCAACACATTATCGCCTTCCCAGGTCCAGTTTTCAGCCATTGTGCCGTTAAAGATAACTTCCTCAAGGGATAACAGTGCATTGAGTTCAAAAGCAAAAACCGCCATTTCATCCGCTACTACCGTTCCATGAATTTCAACAGTTCCACCTACCTGAATTGAAGTGCTTGATACCTCCAGATCCAAAAAATAGAAAGTAACATCATAATCGTGAACAAGATCGCTTTGCCAGTCGTTACGATAGGCATAGGATGGAATTTCGTCTGATTGCGGATAATGCCGGCAATATCTGTCGTGTTGATGAAGTTCGTTAGTTTGGGCGCTAACTGTCGTAAAAATAAAGATGAGAAAGGCTGAAAGTAAAATCTGTTTCATAAGAACGGGAATAAATGGTAAATGCTTACCGTTAGGTTATATGTATATTTGCGGGCTAAATTAAGCATCATTTATTAAATGTGTTTTAATTGGTTTAAATAATTATAGTAATGGGTGTTGCAAGCAGGCAGTTGATCGAAAAGATTCAGGAATTTATCAGGCGATTTTATCTAAACCGCTTGTTGAAAGGTCTGTTGCTTGGGATTGTATTGCTCATTTTGCTTGTGCTTGGCATACACGGACTGGAGTTTTTGTTTTGGTTGCCTTCAACAGGAAGGATGCTGCTTTTCTGGATTTATATTGCAGGGGCTGGCTTTATCAGTATCAAATACATTTTATTGCCGCTTTACCACTTGTTTACCTACCGCAAACAGATGTCAGCAGCAGAAGCTTCCCGCCTGATTGGGAAACATTTTTCTGAGATTGAGGACAGACTTCTGAATACTTTGCAATTACAGGAAAGTGCTGCTCAAACTGGAAGTGATCCTTTGCTTGAAGCTGCTATCGACCAAAGAACCGAAAGTTTAAGTATTTATCAATTTAGCAATGCAATTTCTTTACGTCCTTCACGAAATGTATTGTTTTCCAGTGCAGGATTATTACTGGTTTTTCTTTTTATTCTGATTTGGAATCCAGCTGTTTTTAATGATTCCGGGAATAGAATTGTCAGGTATAATCAAACCTTCGTGAAGCCTTTGCCTTTTACAATTTCTCTTCCGGATAAGGAAGCCCTGAAAACCATGCAAAACAAAGATTATGAGCTTATTATAAGAGCTTCAGGAGAAGAAGTTCCTGCTGAATTTTACCTTCAGATACAAGGCGGACGCCAACTGATGAAAAGGGAAGATGCGTCCACTTTTCCTATGTTTTTAAAAGCCCGGAAAAGTATTCATAGTTTTCTATAGAAGGAGGAGATTATTACAGTCAGCCATTGACTTGGAAGTTTTTTCCGCGTCCTGTTATTCTGGCTTACGAAGCCAGTTAATCCTCCCAGATACACCGGGCTGGAAAGTTTTGACGTGAGTGAAAAACAGATTTTTTTTTGTTCCTGAAGGAAGCCGTATTGCGTTGAGTTTTTACACAAGAGACACAGATAGTCTGCATATGTTTTCACAAGACTCACTTTTCATGCCTGCCGAAGTCGACGGAAATGAATGGAAGTATGACATTTACCTTACTGAAAGTTTTGATCTAACTGTTCAATCGTCAAATGCTTTTACTGAAGAAGGAGACTGCTTTCTCCTTAAAATCCAGATGATTCCGGATGCGTATCCTGATATTGTTGTAGATATGGTGACCGAAGAGTTAGGGCAACAGTATTATTTTCAGGTGCAATTGCGGATGATTATGGTTTTAAAAGACTGGCAATGGTATATCAGCTGCTGATACTGAAAACAACGAAAAGTCAAACCCTTCTTATATTGATTTGCTTTGCAAAAATCTTCTACTTGGCAGAATTTTATTACCTCTTTGATTCCGACAGCTTTAATTTGCTGCCGGCGATAGGGTTGAAGCCTATTTTCAGGTGTGGGACAATGACGCTGTAAACGGACCAAAATCCAGGAAAAACAGTTAGTTTTTCTTCAAATTCCCGGAATGGAAACACTTGATTCTATTGCTGACAATCGGGAAAATAATTTATTGAACGAAATGGATCAGGCCTTAAATGAGGCGGCTGATGTTCGCAAGGTGAGCTTGAAAAACTCCCGCAGGATTTAGCCACAAAGCAACAACCTGATTAACCGATAAGCAAAACTTGAAGATCTTTTTGAACGCCAAAAGCACTCAAAGAAAAGTTTGAGGAGCTTCAGAAGGAACAGAACAAACAGATTAAATTTGAGGAAAAAATCAACTTACTGATGAAAAAAACTTTAAGGAAGCAAGAAGAAATCCAACAGCTTTTTGATGAGGTATTTAGTGACGAGATGAAGGAGGTGATGGAAGAAATCCAGAAGCTAATGGAAGAGCTTAACAAAGATCAGATGCAAAAGATGCCTAGATTTGAAAACGACAGCCAAAAGATGGAGGATTTGCTCGATCGGAATTTGAATCTCTTAAAGCAGTTGAAGGTGGAAAAGGAAATGACGGATCTGATTGAATCACTCGAAAAGCTTGGTGAAGAATTATCTAGTGAGAAGGAAGATGCTGATTCGTCTGATCAAAAGTCTGCACAGGAAGCCAAATCTGAATTTGAGCAGTTGCAGCAAAAGCTGGATTCTGTTCAGAAAATGAACGAAGAACTTGATAAGCCTCTCCAGTTTGATGACACACAGGAGATGGAGGAGGCTATTGAAGAAGACCTTGATCAAAGTATGGAACAAGAGCAGCAACAGCAGATGGATCAAAGTAAGCAGAAGAAGAAATCGGCAGGTGAAAAAATGAAAAAGATGGCCAATATGCTTCAGATTTCCATGCAGGCCAGCATGATGCAGCAACAGATGGAGGATGCGCATACCATGAGGATTTTGCTTGAGAACGTTGTTCGAAGTTCAATTGATCAGGAGGATTTGATGAACTGTTTTGTAGAATTAAATAAGGACGATCCTTCAAGGCCTCAACTGATTAGAAATCAGAATGAATTGACAACAAATTTCAAAGTTGTTGAGGACTCGCTAACAGCCTTGGCCAAGAGGCAGCCAATGATTGAGACTTTTATATTTGATGAAATAAAGAATGTACAGTTCCGAATAGCAAACGCGCTGGATTTATTGAAAGATGGACGACTGAGGCAGGGAGTAAGTGAGCAGCAATTTGCTTTTATGGCAATGAATAATCTTGCTTTAATGCTTGCAGAATCTCTCGAAAATATGCAAAATAGTATGGGCATGCCTAGCCCTATGAATGCACAGGGTCAGCCGAAACCTGGCCAACAATCGTCAGGAAAGCAGCAGATGCAGGATATGAGACAGATGCAGGAAGCGCTTGGGAAAGCCCTTGAAGAAATGCGGAAACAGCAGGAGGGAAGTCAAAAAGACGGCAAACAAGGTGATGGAAAGCAATCGATGAGTGAACAATTGGCTCGTATGGCTGCTCAGCAAGAGGCTATTCGCAAGCAAATGCAAGGTTTTTTGAATGGTTTAAAAGCTGAAGGAAGACTTGATGAAGATGGATTTAATGAAATGATTGAAGAAATGGAAAAGTTGGAAGAGCAACTCGTTAATAAACAGGTTAATCAGCAATTGATTCAAAGACAAAAAGAGATAGTTAGTCGCATGTTGGAATCTGAGAAAAGTGAAGAAAAGCGTGAGAAAGAAGAAAAGAGAGAATCCAATGAATTTAAGGACGAGAATTTCAGTAACTTTATTGAAGAACTTACGTACAAAAGGAAGTTAAAAGAGCAACTGGATTTATTACGGTTGCAATCAATCGAACTCAAACCATTTTATAAGGAGCGGAGCAATGCATATTTCTTCAAAAAGCGTGATTTTAGATAGTATTATTATTTCTTCTGAGGCAGGAGATTTTTACTCAGCAATTAGGTCCTTTGAAAAATCGACTTTTGATTTACTGGAAGAATCAGAAGATGAGAATCTGCTGGTAAATTGTCAAGTAGTTGGATATGAAATAATTAGAATTATTTTTCAGTCTAAAAACAGTATAAATTTAAGCATAAGTTTACAGGTTAATGATAATGGAACGGAGATGGCTTTCTATGCGGATCATGATGCTTTTGAATTATTGAAAACCGGGATAATTGATGATGGTTATTTCAGAAATAAGTTAGCATTTATCTGTGACAATTATGTGATTGACGAGAGGAATAGAACACTAACTTGTTTGTTTGACGGAAAAAGCTTTAATCGTCAGCTGAGCTCAGACAGAATACTTACGCTTAAGAAATATATGAAAAACGAAAATATTAATACAAACAAATTTCATGATTCGATTTGAGCGTTTGGATATTGATGTACCAGGTTGTTTAAATTCAGACACTAAAATATGGATTGAAAGCGTTTTACAGACTTATCAAAGAGACACTGGATCGATATTATTTGTGTTTTGTACTGACGAGAGTTTATTGAAAATAAACAAGCAGTTTTTAGATCACGATTATTATACAGATGTGATCACATTCAACAAAAGCGTGAATGAAAATGTTATTTCAGGTGAAATTTACCTTAGTGTCAATCGTATTCTTGAGAATGCTGCTGTTTTAAAGATTGATTTTTCACAGGAATTGCACCGCGTGCTTATACATGGAATTTTGCATTTGATCGGCTTTAATGACACTTCGGAAAAGGAAAGGGAAGAAATGAGAGAGCACGAGCAAATTAGTCTATCTTTGCTCCCTATTAACTAATAAATAATGACTTAACGAAATGTTTCACGTGAAACATTATAGCTAACAAACTCCAGGATGCTTTTTGAAAAATATGATGTAATTGTTGTTGGCGCCGGCCATGCAGGTTCAGAAGCCGCAGCTGCAGTAGCAAATATGGGAAGTAAGGTTTTATTGATTACGATGAATTTGCAAACTATCGCGCAGATGTCATGTAATCCTGCTATGGGAGGTATTGCAAAAGGACAAATTGTTCGAGAAATTGATGCTTTGGGTGGATACTCCGGCTTGGTAACTGATCGTACGATGATCCAGTTTAGAATGCTGAATAAATCTAAAGGCCCGGCTATGTGGAGCCCGAGAGCTCAAAGTGACCGGATGCTTTTTTCGTTGGAATGGAGGCGGATGCTTGAGCAGACACCAAATCTTGATTTTTGGCAGGATATGGTTGTTGGTCTAATTGTGAAAGATAACCATATCCAGGGTGTTAAAACTTCAATGGGACAGATCATTGAAGCACGAAACGTTATTTTGACTAATGGCACTTTCCTTAATGGAAAAATTCACATTGGCGAAAAATCCTTTGGTGGAGGCAGGATGGGAGATCGGGCAAGTGAAGGTCTGACAGAACAGTTAATTAAACTCGGATTTCGTGCCGACAGAATGAAAACAGGAACTCCTGTAAGAGTTGATGGAAGAACTATTGATTTTAGCAGGTTGACGGAGCAAAAGGGAGACGAGGAAGTTACGGGTTTTTCTTATCTCGAGCAAATTAATCTGCAGAAGCAACGAAGTTGTTATATGGCTTATACAAGTCGAAAAGTTCATGACACGCTTAAAACAGGCTTTCAGTTTTCGCCAATGTTTAATGGCAGAATTGAAGGGGTAGGTCCACGCTATTGTCCTAGCATTGAGGATAAAGTAGAACGCTTTTCAGATAAGGATTCACATCAGCTTTTTGTAGAACCTGAAGGCTGGAACACAATTGAATATTACATAAATGGATTTAGCTCTTCTTTGCCCGAAGATGTTCAGTTTAAAGCTTTAAGGGAAATAGAAGGTTTTGAAAATGCTAAGATTTTCAGACCTGGCTATGCGATCGAATATGATTTTTTTCCACCCGAGCAGTTACAACATTCACTTGAAACGAAACTTGTAAAAGGCTTGTTTTTTGCTGGGCAAATCAATGGTACTACAGGTTATGAAGAAGCTGCTGCTCAGGGAATCATCGCTGGAATTAATGCACATAATAGGACTTTTGATAAGGAACCTCTGGTTTTAAAACGTTCGGAGGCATACATTGGTGTATTAATTGACGATTTAATTACAAAAGGTGTTGATGAACCTTATCGCATGTTTACCAGTAGGGCAGAGTATCGTATATTACTCCGGCAAGATAATGCTGATGCACGACTGACCGAAAGAAGTTATAAAATGGGACTTGCTACGGCTGAACGTTTTGATCAGTTCAAACAAAAGCAGAAGAGTATTTCAGCGCTGATTGATTTTATGGAAAAGACAGGTGTGGCGCCTGAACAAATCAATGGTTTTTTAGAAAGTAGCGGAACAAGCCCATTAACTCAGAAAATTAAACTTTCCAGTGTTTTATTACGACCACAGGTTGAATTAAAACAGCTAATTAAAAGTAACCAGAATTTGTTTGATGACGTTTTAAACAAGTACAACTTGAAGCAAGACGAAATTGAAGCTGCCGAAGTTTTGGTTAAATACAAAGGTTATATTGATAAGGAGAAGGAACTAGCGGATAAATTAATGCGTCTTGAGCATGTAACACTAAAATCAGATTTTGATTACCATCAGCTCAAATCGCTTTCCTATGAAGCGCGAGAAAAACTGAATTTAATAAAACCCGAAACACTTGGTCAGGCAAGTAGAATAAGTGGCGTATCACCTGCTGATATTTCTGTACTTGCCATATATTTAGGTAGATAGGGTTTTGTTTCACGTGAAACATTTTATTTATGTCACAAAAATGCCCGGCTTGTAAATCAGAGAATATTGAATTTGAACTAGGCCTGAAGGATTATTTTTTAAGTCAGGAGAATTTTGAGATAATGGTCTGTAGGGATTGTAAAGTTTCATTTACCTATCCATTTCCTCACGAATCAGAAATACATCGTTATTATTCTTCCGATAATTATTACAGTCATTCAGATGACAAAAATGGTTTAATTCCTTTTTTGTATAGAAAGGTTAAGTCCATTAACATAAATACAAAATACAAACAGGTTACTAAAGGAATGGTTCCCGGCAAGCTTCTGGATTTTGGTTGCGGCATTGGCGACTTTTTAGCACATGCTCAATCCAAAGGCTGGTCTGTTCATGGAATTGAACCTAACGAAAAAGCCAGGGAGATCGCTTCTGATAAACTTAATAATGCGATTCTTGATAATAATGGCCTCAACAAGTTTCCGGATAACCATTTTGATCTGATAACTTTATTTCATGTGTTGGAGCATGTTTATTCACCAGATGATTTGTTATCAGATTTACTACGTGTCTTAAAACCTGATGGAAGACTTATACTGGCGTTACCTAATAAAAATTCTTTTGACGCTAAATTTTATAAAAAGTTTTGGGCTGGTTGGGATGTGCCTCGGCATTTGTGGCATTTCAATCCTGAAAGTATTGATGAATTGCTGAAAAAGCATCAAATGGAAAAGTTTAGGGAGGTGCCAATGCGTTGGGATGCTTTTTATGTTTCCCTTTTGAGCGAGCAATACAAAAAAAGTACAATACCTCTGGCAAATGCTTTTCTGCGCGGATTGATTTCTAATTTTAAAGCTGGATTCAGTGGCCAGTACTCAAGTCTTATTTATTGCTTTCGGTTTATGAAAAGCTAATATATTGAATAACAGAGAAATAAGACTCTTTTTTAAAGTTTGAACACATCATAAATAACACAATAACAGTACATTAGCATATTTTATTGATAAATTGAATCAATTAGACAATCTGGAGTTATAGACTAATTTTAGGCCTTTTACACGTTTTTTTTAGCTTTTTGATACTTATCATTGTTCAGTGCACGATGTTTGCTCAGATTTGATCTATTGAGTCAAGTATTTTTATGTAATTTTAGCTTTTGGTGCTGTTTTTGTAGAAATGAGCATTTTGAATTCTCTCCATGAAAAAAAGGGTTCTGATTTTTGGATTTGTAATTTTAGTGTTTTCCGCTTTTATCGGACTAAATTTTCTTTTTATACAATCGAATGAGGATGAGGTTTTAGTTGTAAAACTGAAAGAAACCTTAAAGCATAACGAAGAGAGACTGGAATCTGCTAAAGCAGCGCTTATTCAGCTTGATGAAATTCACGAAAACGATTTATGCTTTGATTGTTTGAAGAAGGAATTTGAGAGCTATACTGATGTTTATTTATTTTGCTACCAGGATTCAAACCTGGTGTATTGGTCGTCGAATTATGCCTTACCAAATGTTTTAGAATCCAAAATAAGGGGTGAGAATAAGCGGGGTTTTGTAAAACTTTCAGATGGTGTATACCAATTTCTGACTTTTTCTTTAATTCCTGCAGATACAAATGGCCAAAGATGGTCCGTGCTCTTAAAACCTATTTATAAAACTTATGCGCTTAATAATCAATTTCTAAACCCGCATTTGGTAGGTGATATTTTTGATGGGTATATTACAGTAGCAATTGATCTTGAAGAACCAATCATTTTTGGCTGGGAATCAGATGTTATTGATTATAAAATAGATAAGGAGTTTTCTATAAGTAATAAGCAGGCTCTGGTATTATTTTTCTTAAGCATCTTGCTGTATTTGTCGCTTATTTATTTTGCGTTTTATATGAGTAGTTTGCTTCTAAAAATTGAAAATTCAGGCTTGAAATTCATTTTTGGGTTAGTAATGTTACTGTTAGGTGCCTGGATTTATTATTTAATTATTAGATTTAGTGTGTTACCTGATTCCCAGTTTTTTGGATCTGCTCATATTAATTTCTTCATGTTAGAGATTAGCATTGGAGAGGCAGTATTTTGGGTTGTCCAGCTGCTATTATTTACATGGATTTTTAATGAATACAGGCCTCATACGTACAAACCACTTCCAAAGATATTCCGAGCAGCGGTATTGGTATTTAGTTATTTAATTATCTTTTATGCCTTTTATTTTTTAATTGCTCAATTGATTTTTGAATCGCAGATCCCACTTTCTTTTCATGAATTTTATGAATTGAACTTTCAAAGTTACGTAATACTGCTATTGATCAGCTTAATGGCCTTGATAGTTTACACTATCGTAAATCATTTATTTGCGTTAAATATTTTACAGAAGGATCGGTTTTGGTTACCTGTGTTTATTATTGTTTTGTTGATTTCATTGAAACAGCTTTTATATTTTAGTATTGAACTTTCGGCCTGGATAGTCGATATATTCGCACTGCTGTTGTTTGTTGTTTTTCTGCTTAACCGAAAGTTTGAAATTGTTGGAAAATCTAATTTGAGGATGCTTTCATTGGTTCTTTTATCTTTCATACTTACCTGGCTTTTTTATGCTGAAAATCTAAGGAAATCTGAAAATGAACAAGAGTTGGTAGCCATGCAGTTGAACGTGGAGTCGGATCCAATGTTTGAGTTTGTATTTAATACAGTATTCCGTGATATTGAGCAGGATACGCTACTTAATGAATTGATATTCAGACATGATTTCGAGGAGTTGGAGCTAGATACAATTCAACAGTATGTTGCTGATACCTACAATCATGAGTATTTTTCAAAGTATAATGTAAGTATTACGCTTTGTGATAATTGGGATGAATTACTCATTCAACCCGGAGATTATGTAACTAATTGCAAAAGCTATTTTACTGCTTTGAGTGAACAAAGTGGCCTTGTTTCTGATCAGAACCCCAATCTTTATTATATTCAGGACAATCTTATCGGCGCCTACTATCTGGCTATTTTGCCCTTGAAACCTGATGAATTTGGGCAGCGTTTTTACCTTTTTATAGAGTATTATTTCAAATATTTTCCCGAAGGTCTGGGCTATCCGGAATTATTAGTTGAGCAGGAAAACAACCTCACAGCGCTTTTTTCTGATTATTCGTTTGCCACTTATTCAAATGGGAAGCTGGTATATAAATTTGGTAAATATGTGTATCCTCTCGAATTGGATCAGATTACTTTTACCAATGGTGATTTCACGAATGATAATGGATTTAGGCATTATTTCCTGGAATTGTCATCCGGTTCCGGCTTGGTAGTAAGCAAACCGGCCAAGCGACTTATTGATATTATTGCACCTTTTTCTTATTTTATTATTGTCCTCAGCTTGCTGAGTTTGCTCTTTAACAGGCATATGCTTCAGCACCCGCTTTTATATCTTAAAACGATTAATTTCAGAAGCAAATTGCAGGTTTTCAATCTTAGCGCACTGGTGATTTCTTTTATTATTATTGGGTTAATCTCTTCTTTTTATATTCGGGATATTTACCAGCAGAAATCTGATGATTTTCTTTCTGAGCGAACACAATCTATCCTGATCGAGCTTGAACACAAATTGCAAAATGACGACATTAATGCGCCTGAAATCAGAGATTATCTCTATCAGATTTTAACTAAATTTTCACAGGTATTTTTCTCCGATATCAACCTTTACAATCTCGAAGGCGATTTGCTGGCCAGTTCCAGGCCAGAAATATTTCAGCGGCAGCTCATTTCCGAAAAAATGAATCCTGAGGCTTATGCTGCACTCCGAAGTGGCAAGTCCTATTTATTTCTCCATCAGGAACAGATTGGGCAGGGTTCATATTATTCTTCTTATGTGCCTTTTCAGAATGCAGATGGTGAAACAATTGCTTTTGTGAATTTGCCTTATTTTGCCCGCGAATCCGAGCTTCGAACTGAAATTTCAACTTTTGTACTTACCTATATGAATATTTTCATATTGCTGAGCGGTATTTCTGCTTTTGTTGTGTTGTATTTGTCGGGCCGCTTAACCAAACCATTGCTGCTGTTGCAATCCAAGATGAAAGCCATTCGTTTTGATCAGGCAAATGAACCTATCGAATGGCAAAGTCAGGACGAAATAGGCCAGCTTGTAAATCAATACAATCAGTTGATCATGGAACTGGAACGCAGCGCTGAATTACTTGCACGTTCCGAACGGGAAACTGCCTGGCGCGAAATGGCCCGTCAGGTGGCTCACGAGATTAAGAATCCGCTCACGCCCATGCGTTTAAGCGTTCAACACCTCAAACGTTCGTGGGATGATCATGATCCGGAAATCGAACAGAAGATAGAACGAACTACTAAAACCCTGATCGAACAGATTGATACGCTCTCGACCATTGCGTCGGCTTTTTCTGATTTTGCACGCATGCCCGTAAACAAACCTGAAGCTTTTGATCTGGCCGATCTGATCAAACGAACAGCCCTTCTCTACAGTGGTAAGTCTAATATTTCGATTGATATTCAAACAGAAAGCGATTCGGTTTTCTGGGTTTATGCTGACAAAAAGAACATTGGGCGGGCTTTTGGCAACCTGTTCAAAAATGCTGTTCAAGCCATTGGAAATAAGCCGGAAGGGGAAATCAGTATTGTACTTTCGCGCACAGAAACAGTAGTAAAAATTACCGTGAAGGATAATGGTAAAGGCATGACGCAAGAAGAACAGAACAAGTTGTTTACTCCTAACTTCACAACAAAATCCAGCGGAATGGGACTTGGGCTGTCTATCGTGCGCCAAATTATTGAATCGGCAGGTGGCAGTATTACTTTCACAAGCAAGATAGGTTCAGGGGCAAGCTTCGAACTGATATTGCCCTTGGTAAAATCATGATTGATACATGAAGCTTAAAAATAGCTGTAGATACTGTTTTGGCCAATTAATTTTTCATTCAATTTATGCGATCGAATATATTTGCCTACATGGCCAGATAAGCTAACTTTGCTTCCTAATAATGGCAACAAACCCAATAAAGAGCCTGGCAGGGCAAACGGCAGTGTATGGCATGGGAACGATCATCCCGCGCCTGCTCAATTATATGTTGGTGCCATTCTATACCCGCGTCCTTTCTGATGAGCATTACGGGCAGATGACAGAGCTATATGCTTATGTAGCTTTTTTTCTGGTGTTGCTCACCTATGGCATGGAAACAGCATTTTTTAGATTTGCACAAAAGGCAGATACCAACAGGGTTTTTAATGCGGCATTGTCTGCCATACTTACAACCTCTGCTGTATTTATCGCGCTATTGTTTTTCTTTTATGAACCAGTAGCCGGTTTAATTCAATATGCTGGTAATTCGGAATACATCGTTTTTGTTGGGCTCATTGTTGCACTTGATGCCATTACGGCTATTCCTTTTGCCTTGCTTCGCAAGCAAAATAAGGCTCGTCGCTTTGCCACCATCCGGATTTTGAACGTGAGCTTGAATATCGGACTGAATGTGCTTTTTATAGTGCTTATTCCGGAATGGGCCATGCAGTTTGCAACTGAGATTTTTGGAAGTAATGCCAGTTTATTGCTTTGGGTTTTTGTGGCGAATTTGATTGCCAGCCTGTTGAGTTTGGTGCTGCTGTGGCCACAGCTGAAGCGGTTTTCGTTTAGTTGGGACAACAGCTTACTCAAACCCATGCTTAGCTATGCTTTGCCCGTGTTGATTGTGGGTTTGGCAGGGATGGTGAATGAAGTGATTGATAAAATCCTGCTGAAATATTTATTGCCCGATCGGGAAACGGCTATGGCACAGCTTGGTATTTATGGTGCAAACTACAAACTGGGCGTATTAATGACGCTCTTTATCCAGATGTTTCGTTTTGCAGCAGAGCCTTTCTTTTTTGCAGAGGCAGAAAAAAAAGACAGCCCCGAATTGTTTGCCCGCGTACTTAACTATTTCGTCATCAGTGGATTATTGATTTTCCTTGGCATCACATTGTTTATTGATGTGTTTCAATATTTTCTCGGACCAGAGTTCAGGGCTGGACTAAATATTGTGCCGATCGTTTTGATAGCCAACCTGTTTTATGGGGTGTTTTTCAATCTGTCGGTCTGGTATAAACTCACCGACCGCACACGAAATGGCGCAGTTATAGCACTTATCGGAGCTTCTATCACCTTGCTTGCCAATATTCTCTTGATTCCGGTTATGGGCTATACCGGTGCTGCCTGGGCGCATCTGGCTTGCTATTCTGCCATGATGATCATTTCTTATTTCTGGGGAAAAAAGGTTTATCCGGTTCCCTACAAAGTGAAACGATTCCTGCTTTACCTCATTTTAGCACTTGGGCTTTATTTTATCTCCGTCGCCGTTCATCCCGACGAATTGCTTATTCGTTTGTTGTTCAACGCGCTACTCCTGGCGGTTTTCGTGGCAGTAGCTATTCTATCTGAGTATAAAGGCTTTCGCACTAAGCAGAGAATTTCCTGATTTTTACTTTTTTAACGGAAGCCGTCGCCCGAATAATCCTTATTTTTGCGGCTGCCCAATAAAAGCTGGAAATATTTTATGGAAATATCAATTGTAAATCATTCCAAACATCCTTTGCCTGCATACGAAACAGAAGCCTCAGCCGGAATGGACTTACGCGCCAATCTGGACGAGCCCGTTATACTGTCCTCTTTGCAGCGAGCCCTGATTCCGACGGGATTATTCATTGAATTGCCTGTTGGTTTTGAAGCCCAAATCAGGCCCCGAAGTGGTTTGGCTATTAAGCATGGCCTTACCTTGTTAAACACTCCCGGAACTATCGATGCTGATTATCGTGGAGAGATAAAAGTTATTTTAGTGAACCTTTCCGATCAGCCCTTTACGATAAACGACGGTGAGCGCATTGCACAAATGGTTATCGCACGACACGAAACCGCACAATGGAAAGAGGTCGAAAAACTTAGCGAAACTAGTCGCGGAGCCGGCGGTTTTGGGCATACTGGAAAATAATAAAACGCAAATAACAAATTAGAAAAAATGAATATTATCATTCCAATGGCCGGAATGGGGAAACGCATGCGGCCTCATACACTCACCACTCCCAAGCCTATGATTCCGCTTGCCGGAAAGCCTATCGTTCAGCGTCTTGTTGAAGATATTGCTCGTGTGGTGGATGAAAAAATCGAACAAATTGCTTTTGTAATTGGCGACTTTGGAAAAGAAACAGAAAAAGGACTTCTTGATATCGCCGAATCGGTTGGCGCAAAGGGCAGTATCCATTATCAACTGGAGGCACTTGGAACTGCACATGCTATTTTGTGCGCCAGTGAAGCACTTCAGGGCAAGGTGGTTGTAGCTTACGCTGATACGCTCTTCAAAGCTGATTTCAAGCTGGACAGCAATAAAGATGGCATCATCTGGGTGAATCGGGTTGAAAATCCTGAACAGTTTGGTGTGGTAAAACTCAATTCTGACAACAGCATCGAAGGCTTTTATGAAAAACCTGCCAATTTTGTTTCTGATCTGGCAATTATCGGGATTTACTATTTTAAAGATGGAGCTTATTTGCGTGAGCAACTTCAGTTTTTACTCGATCAAAAAATCACTACCGGAGGAGAATACGGTATTACCGATGGCCTGCAAAACATGATGAAAGCTGGCATGGCATTTCATACCGAAACAGTTACCGAATGGCTCGATTGTGGTAATAAGGATGCAACAGTCGCCACCAATCAGCGGGTACTGGAACTGGTTGCCGAACGCGAACAACTTATTCATGATCAGGCTGATCTGGATGAAGCAATTATCATAGAGCCTTGTTTTATTGGCGAAGGAGCTGTGATTCAAAATGCTGTTGTTGGCCCGCATGTTTCCATTGGTGCCCATACCGTAATCAGAAATTCGGTGATACGCAACAGTATCATCCAACAGCATAGCTACATCGAAAATCAAATTATCGAAAACAGTATGATTGGTAGTTTTGCCAGCCTAAAAGCTTCGGCCCGGAGTTTAAGCGTTGGCGATTACAATCAGCTGGAAGACTAAAATTATTACTTATGACAATTCAAAATCGGTTTGTATATACCGTTTTGGTGCTTGTTTGGTTCTTTGGAACGCCTCTGTTTTCGCAGGATATAAGGCCTGATTCACTAATCAGTGTAAAATCGGAGCGGAAGAATGCGATTTTTTTTGCTGACGGACTTAAAGCCCGCATTGCCGGAAACTACCAGAAAGCGCTTGAACTTTTTGAGCAGGCCCTTCAGGCAGATTCAACAGATCATGCCAGTATGTACGAGCTCAGCGAAATTTATGCTCGCGATGGCAAATTCGACCGGGCAAGCGAACTGATGGAACGAGCTGTTGAACTGGATAAGCAAAACAGCTGGTACAAAATCCGCTTGGCACAGGTGTATAAAGTTCAGGGCGACTATGAAGCCTATGCCAGTATTTTTAGAGAATTGCTGCAAAATGATCCGGATAATACGGATTATTTTGGCGAGCTGTCATCGGCCTTGCTTTTGCTCGAGCGTTATGATGATGCACTCACCGTTTTTGATCAAATCGAAAAGCAAATTGGTGTAAATGAAATGTTGAGCATTCAAAAGCAACAGATTTTTATGTTGCAGAACAAACCCAAAAAGGCCATCGAAGAAATTGAAAAACTAGCAGCTGCCTATCCTTTCGAAGTGCGTTATCAGGCCATGCTGGCTGAGTTGTATCTAAAAAACAACGACCGAAAAAAAGCCCTCGAAACATACGAAAAGATCAAGCAGCTCGATCCCGACGATCCTTACGTTCATGTATCACTTTTCGAGTTTCATTTGGAAGACAAAAAGTACGAAGAAGCCTTTGAAGAACTTTTGCTGGCACTCGGAAATCCTGCGCTGAACATTGAAACAAAAATGCAGATTGTGCCCTATTGGGGACGACTCGATTTGCCTGAGGAAACCCTGCTGGATCAAGCTTTTCAAATTGGTCAAACCCTTGTTAAAACGCATCCTGATCAGGGCTATGGCTACCTTTTGCTCGCCGAAGTGTATCAGGATAAAAAAGAGTATAAAAATGCCGCGAAAAACTACCGCAGCAGCCTTGCAATTGATTCAAGTTTTTACAGGCCCTGGGAAGGATTGATGTTTGCCGAACTCAACACACAAAACTTTACTGAGCTAATAAATACAGCCGAAAGAGCGCTGCAGCTTTTTCCCGAGCAGCCATTGCCGTATCTTTTTGCGGCTTTTGGTTATTTCGATCAAAAAGACTTCGAAAAAGCCAAACAACTTTTAGAAACCGGTCGCAAACTGGTTTTTGGAAATGACGCTTTGCTGGGTGAATTTTATAACTACCTGGCCGAAGCATATCACGAACTTGGCAATGATCAGGAGTCTTTTAAATTCTACGATAAAACCCTCGAAATTAATCCCGAGAATTCTGTAGCACTGAATAATTATGCCTATCATCTTGCTGTGCGTGGCGAGCAGCTCGACAAGGCCTTGAAAATGGCAGCAAAGGCAGTAAACCTCGATCCCGAAAACGCCTCCAATTTAGATACTTATGCCTGGGTTTATTACAAGCGGGGCGAATATGAAGATGCCTTGTACTGGATTAAAAAGGCGATGAAACACGACGATGCACCCAGCGGCGAAGTGCTTGAACATTATGGCGATATTTTATTCAAACAGGGCGAAACAGAAAAAGCCGTGAAACAATGGAAAAATGCCAAAGAAATTGGTGGAGCAAGCGAGCAGATTGAGCAAAAAATAGAGAAGAAAAAGCTGTATGAATAAGCATAAATTTCCGATAATACTCAGCATAATTTTCTTTGCTGCATTGATTGGTCTGCAAGGATGTAAAACCAAAAGGGCGCTGATTAAAAAACCACTCAAAGAGCAGGGAGAAAGTTATTTGCTCGAAAAAATGGCATCAAACGAACTTGATTTCGATTGGTTTAGTACACGTTGTGCTGTTACGGTAATCAATGATAAAAAGACAAAAACCGACTTGCGCGGCCAGCTCCGAATTCAAAAAGACAGCGTTATCTGGATGTCGCTTTCGCCGGCATTGGGCATCGAAGTGGCTCGCCTGATGATTACCCAGGATTCAATCTGGTTTATCAACCGTATCGATAAAAACTATTTTAAAGGAGATTACGATTTTATCAACAGTTTTTTTCAAACCACAGTAGATTTCGATATTCTCCAGGCCTTGTTGCTGGGTAATGATATGATCCACTACGAAGACGACAATTTCAGAGCCGGTATTGATGCTATGGATTACAGGCTTTCGGCAGCACGCAGGGCACAAAAGAAAAGATTGCTTCAGGATGAGGAATCTCCTAATATTCTGGTTCAAAATATCTGGCTTAATCCGGATCATTATAAAATTATTAAAGTGAACCTGAAAGAGTTTGGCGAAGAAAACAAACAGCTTGAGGTAAGATACAGCAGGTTTGGTGCAGTGCAGGATCAGCTGGTTCCGGGGATGTTGGAAATGATACTTCAGGCAGATAAAAAATTGCAGATCAATTTGCAATACAATGGAATTACAATTAACGAAACTTTAAAGTTTCCGTTTAGTATTCCTTCAAAATACACGAAAATGCGCTAATTTTATCCGCTATGAAAGCGTTTTTCAGATCTTTGGTTTTTCTCCTCTCACTAAATATTTCTGGTGTTGCCGGCTATTCTTTGTTTGCTCAGCAAAATGTTAAAGATCTGGAAGCCAACAAAAAACGCATCGAACAGGAAATTGCCTACACCAATAAGCTGCTCGAAGAAACCACCCAAAGCAAAGAAATGACTTTTGAGCAATTGCTGGTGCTGCGTTCCAGAATCAGTAAGCGAGCCAACTTGCTGGCAACAATTCAAAAACAGCTTTTGCAGGTTGAATCGCAAATTAGTCGCAGCTCACGCGAAATCGAACGGCTCGAAAAAGAACGCAAAGCCCTCCGTAAAGAATACGCCCGAATGATTGAAATTGCCTATCAAAACCGGGGAAGTTACAATAAGCTGATTTTTTTATTTTCTGCTGAAGACTTTAACCAGGCTTTTCAACGCTTGAAATACTTGCAGCAATATGCCGCTTTCAGAAGGAATCAGATCAAAAAGATTGAAGAAACCAACGAAAAAATCAAGGCAGAACTGCAACAACTCGATCAGGAACAACAACGACAAAAGTCCCTTCTGGATGAAGAACGGCGCGAACAAATTGTATTGCAAACAGAGCAGCAAAATGTGGATAAAAGCGTGAAAACACTCGCGCAAAAAGAAAAGCAATTACGCAAAACTATTCAGCAAAAAGAAAAAGAAGCACAACAGTTGCAGCGCACCATCGAGCGTATCATTGCCGAAGAAGTGCGGCGCGCCAGCGAATCGAAAACCGAAAAAGTTCCGCGCGAAGACCGCCTGATGGAACTCACTCCCGAAGAACTTACCTTATCCAACGCTTTTGCTGGCAACAAAGGCAAATTGCCCTGGCCAACCGAGCGCGGCATAATCGCTTCGCGCTATGGCACACATGCGCATCCGGTGCTTAAAAAAGTCACCATAAAAAATAATGGAATCGATATTGCCACCCAAAAAGGGGCACAGGCACGAGCCGTTTTTGATGGGGTTGTTGTAAGTACCAATACGATAACTGCCAGCAATATAGCTGTAATTATCCGGCATGGCGACTACTTTACGGTTTATACCAATTTGGATGAAGTATTTGTTAAGCGCGGCGACAAAGTGAAAACCAAAGACTTGATAGGCCGTATCCACACCGATAAAAGTTCAGGTAAAACCATGGTACATTTCGAACTCTGGAAAGGCCGTCAAATTGTTGATCCGTCAATTTGGCTGGCAAGGTAAATCAAGCCAATCAGTAAGAATACTTATACATTTATGTTAAACACTCAAAGCTTACTTACGAAGCTTTAAATTTCGTACAATTTTCATCGAATTCTGTAACGCCCTGGCAGCTCGTCTGGTCTAATTTTGCCTCATTGTTCATTTAAAAATATGAAGTATGAAAAAATTAGAATTGAAAAGGCTGATTGGCCTGTTTTCCATTGCAGTATTGTTAATTACCCTGAGCAGCTCCTGCGAAAAGTCTATGGCAGATGAAGCTGAATCGGATCAGGATGCCATCGAAAAGTACGATTACATTTCATCTGTTGATCAGCAGATGGCTGCTTCCCTCGATTCCATTAATGTGCCCGGCTTGCCAGATTGTCTAGCAAATTACCTCGATAGTCTT
>JAGYNM010000200.1 GCA_018399335.1 Bacteroidales bacterium
CGTAAACTGGAAAATGGCAATTGGGAAGTAGGTGTGCACATAGCAGATGTGTCGCATTATGTGAAGCCCGGTACAGCACTGGATGAGGAAGCCAAAGAAAGGGGAACCTCTGTTTATCTGGTCGATCGGGTGATTCCCATGCTGCCCGAAAAGCTTTCCAATGGGGTGTGTTCGTTGCGGCCTAATGAAGATAAACGCTGTTTTTCAGCTGTTTTTGAGATGAACGAGCAAGCCGAAATCCTGGATGAATGGATTGGGAAAACTTTGATCAACTCAAACCGCCGCTATGCCTACGAAGAGGTACAGGCTATGATTGAAGGTGCTGATGGCGAATACAAAAAAGAAATCATGCTTCTGCACCGGCTGGCCGAAAAGCTAAGGGCGAAAAGAATGGCCAACGGATCTATCAATTTCCATTCCGAAGAGGTGAAGTTTATTCTCGACGAAAATGCCAAGCCGATTGATACCTATGTAAAAGTGCAGCAGGAAAGCCATATGCTGATCGAAGACTTTATGTTGCTAGCCAACCTGCGTGTGGCCGAAAAGATTGGCAAGGTAAAAGGCAAAGCGAAAGCCAAAACATTTGTATATCGTATTCATGATGAGCCTAACCCCGAAAAACTGAACACTTTCACTCAAATGGTTTCACGCCTGGGCTACAAAATGGATATCAGCAGCCGGCAAAAACTGGTGAAATCCTACAACAGTCTCTTCGAAGCTGTTGAAGGGAAAGGTGAAAAAACCCTGATCGAAACTGTTGCCATCCGCACCATGGCCAAAGCCGAATACAGCACCGAAAATATTGGCCATTATGGTTTGGCTTTTCCATTTTATACCCACTTCACCTCCCCTATCCGGCGTTATCCTGATTTGTTGGTGCACAGGTTGTTAGAGCGCTATTTGATTGAAAACAAGCCTTCAGTAAGTCCTGAAACTTACGAGCCGATGTGTCAGCATGCCAGCGAAATGGAACGCCGGGCAGCCGAGATGGAGCGCGATTCGGTGAAATACAAACAGGCCGAATACCTTTCGGATAAAATAGGAAAAGTGTTTGATGGCCAGATTTCTGGCGTGAGCAAATGGGGACTTTTTGTTGAGCTAAAAACCAGCAAATGCGAAGGTTTGGTGCGATACAACGAAATGCCCGGCGATTTTTATTACCTGGACGAGGAAAACTTCCGTGTGATCGGACAAGAGTTTGGTAAAATTTTTCGACTGGGCGATGCTGTAAAGATTAAAGTAAAAAAGGTTGATCTGTTAAAAAAACAGATGGATTTTCAGTTGATAGATACCGATCAGGCGAGGAGTTTTAGATAGAGATAAATTGCTTGCAAAACCGCTCTGCAGATTGATTGGTGGTACAACGATGAAAAAGAAGAACGTAGTTTATTGGTTTATAAACCATTAGTAATAAAGGCATAATTTTCTATTCAGTAATTCGATTTTTTAGATCCATACGTTCGTGCAGAATTCTTGTTATTTCTATCGGTTTGTTCTCTATGGCACGATAAAAAATGATATGACGGTTTACTTTTAGTCCATACAGATCTGATGAAATTTCTGCATATTGTTTTCCTAAATCTGGATTATTTGCAATGTCTTTGAAACTTTCAATTAACAAATTGTAGTATTTGTCTGCTTGATATTCTGACCACTTGTCGGCTGTATAATTCCATATACTGTTTAGATCTGCAACAGCTTTAAAGGTTAATTTATAATCAGCCATGCTTTTTTCTGTTCGATTTCAATGCCTCAAGGTTATTTTTGGCATCAAATTCAAAATCAATTCCGCTATCTGCTCCTTCCTGAATAGCATTTTTTAGCGCAATTACTTTACTTTCTTCATTTTCCAGAAGCCTTAGCCCGGCACGAATTACTTCACTTACATTTTTGTACCGGCCCGCCGAAACCTGAGCTTGTATAAATTGATCAAAATAATCTCCTAATGATATGGATGTGTTTTTCATAAGAACTAATTTATGACAATGGACAAAAATACCAAATATTGGTAAAACTGTCAAGTTTAAGAATAGCACTGATGAATAATTATTGGTTAAAAAGGAGGTATTCTAAGTTTTTATAACACTGTTTCACAATCGTTTGGAGGTATCATAAATAAAACGCCGCACCACAAAGGGCGCAGCGTTTTCTACTTATCAGACCAAAGCTGAATTTATTGAACCAAAATCTTCTGGTGGGTGATTTGATCTGCACGCTGGAATGAAAGTATTAACAAACCTTTGGCTTCAACTGATTTGTTGAGGGTATTGGAAGCGGCTTCAAAACGATCGATTAACCTTCCGGTGGCATCCATAATGCTTACCTGATCGCCGGCTTGCAGCCCTTGCAGGGTAAAAGAACCCGTATTGGGATTTGGATAAACACTTATGCTGGAAGCCAGTGTTTCGTCCAGATCCAGGATAATGGTTTCCATGGTAGCCAGCATCGAAAGTC
>JAGYNM010000201.1 GCA_018399335.1 Bacteroidales bacterium
TTCCCAGAGGTAATGGATAAAGAATTCGTTCATGGTTTTAGCTAAATTGAATTGGGTGTTTCACTTTGACAGTGGTTATTTTTTGAGAGGCTAATTTAAACAAAAAGTTTATTTCGATCTTTAGGCCTGACCAATGGAAATTTGACAATAAAAGTCAGACAAACAATTAAATGAACTCAGCTATTCATAAAAGGCAGCGAATTTATCCAAGCAATACTTGCAAAGGCAGTGTTAAAATATGTACTTTTGTGCTTAGGATCTAAAACCTAATTTGAGCAATGGCTGAAACCAGTGTGCTAATCTCCGGTATCGAACATAAGGTTCAGCAACTGATTGCACGCAATAATCAGCTAAGCAAAAGGGTTAAAGATCTGACTGACGAAAACGAAGCCTTGAAGTCGGAATTGGCGGAGCTTCAGCAATCGCACAGTCAATTAACAGATCAATTAAATAAAAAAATTATTGTAAACGCGCTCGAAGGCGAGAAGGAATTAGAAGAAGGACGAAAGCTCATACAAGAGCTGATGCGGGAAATAGATCATTGTGTTGCTTTATTGAATAAAGGATAACGAACAGCAAATATTATGGATGAAATCACGATCAATATTATCATTGCAGAACGAACCTACAAACTGCGCATTCCAAGTTCGGATGAGGAAAGGGTTCGTAAGGCTGCTGCATCGATAAACGATCGGATAAAGGCTTACGGGAATGCCTATGCCTACAAAGATCATCAGGATTTATTAGCCATGACAGCCATACAACTGGCAACATCTGAGGCTAATCTGAAAGATGAACTAGCTTTTAAAAATAATCGTCTGGATGAAAAACTACATCAACTTGACGAGCTGTTGACAGACCATTTGACCTTAAATTAATGCAACATTAGTTCTTTGAAGAGATATGCCCGCTTAATTCAAACCGTGATTGTAAACTCAACATTACCATCATAAGGGTTTGCTCATTGATCACAAAAACAGGCCTCACTCCTCCGGGAGTTTTACTTCGGTAAAACAGTGGAAGTTTGCGCGGTCAGGCTGCCCTAAGCGTGTCTGAGAGGGGTTTACCAACTCCTTTGAATTAAGTCGGGCATTTTTTTATTCCTTTTTTTTCGGGCTTTTGAAAGAAACTAACTATGGAAATGTTGATTTACGCCCTGGTGCTGCTGACCGGTCTTGGTCTGGGAGCACTTTTAGCGGCTACCTTGCTTCGAAAGGCACTCACCAAAAAAAGTGAGCTGCTTGTGGAAGAAGCAAAGGAAAAAGCCGAGGTGATTAAGAAAGAGAAGATTCTGCAGGCAAAAGAAAAATTTATCCAGCTCAAGGCTGATCACGAAAAAATGATTGCCGAAAAGAATCGCGAAATGCAAAAAGCCGAAAACAGGCTGCAAAACAAAGAGCAGCAGTTTGCGCAAAAAATGGAAGATTATCAACGCAAACAAAAGGAGCTCAACGCACTGCGTCAAAACCTGAATACACAACTTGATATCCTGAACAAACGACAGGAAGAACTGGATAAAACACAGGATGAACAGGTTAAGCAACTTGAGAAACTTTCCGGACTTTCGGCAAACGAAGCCAAAGAACAGCTAATCGAACTGATGAAAGATGAGGCTACCTCGGAAGCGATGGTTCTGGTTAAAGATATCACCGAAGAAGCTAAACTTACAGCCAATATGGCTGCTAAAAAGATAGTAGTTGAAACCATTCAACGTACTGCTGCAGAGCACGCTATCGAAAATACTGTTACTGTTTTTAATATCGAGAGCGACGAAATCAAAGGTCGTATTATTGGACGCGAAGGTCGCAATATCAGAGCGCTGGAAGCACTAACCGGCGTCGAGATTATCATCGACGACAGCCCTGATGCCATTTTACTTTCCGGCTTTGATCCGGTACGACGTGAAATTGCACGTATCTCACTTCAAAAATTGGTAACTGATGGTCGTATCCACCCGGCTCGTATTGAGGAGGTTGTGAAGAAAACGGAAAAACAGATCGAACAGGAAATTCTGGAAACAGGAAAACGAACAGTTATCGACCTCGGGATTCATAACCTGCATGCCGAATTGGTTAAAATGATTGGTCGAATGAAATACCGGTCTTCCTATGGACAGAATCTTTTGCAGCATTCTATCGAAGTAGCTAAATTGAGTGCTACAATGGCTTCTGAGCTTGGCTTGAACACAAAAATTGCCAAACGTGCCGGTTTGTTGCACGATATTGGTAAAATAGCCGAAAATGCAGAGGAATTGCCGCATGCCATTTTAGGGATGAAAATCGCTGAAAAGTTCAAGGAAAAACCTGACGTTTGTAATGCTATCGGTGCTCACCATGATGAGATTGAGATGGAAACACTTATTGCACCGATTGTGCAGGTGTGCGAT
>JAGYNM010000202.1 GCA_018399335.1 Bacteroidales bacterium
GTCTCCATAAAAATCACCGATGACTTGCCCAATCCGGAAATCGTTACTTTTCCTTCTCCATCAAGTGTAATGGCATTGCGAGTAATTTTTACGGGGCCGGTATAAAATCCAGGTTCAAGAACTACATATTTGCCGGGAGGTGTTCGATCAATAATTTCCTGAAGTGGAATAGGATTACTTCTATCCGGATAGCCTTCGATTTTTACAGCAGGCCCAAACTGCATTCCTTCCTGAGCCATTAAAGGCAGAAGAAGTGAAGTAAAAAATAATCCTATGAGTAATTCAAGCTTTTTCATTTTAGAATAAGCCGGGGGCATTAATTCCCCCGGCTAATAATATTTATGCAGTTCGAAGTGATTTCCGTTTCAAAAGAATCGCCAGTATCATGAAAACAAAAGCTGCCAGCGCAATGTAAAAACCATAGTAAGGGTAAGATTCAGTCGTAAACTGTGCTACTTTTCCTTCACCAAATACGGTAGGCATAAACGGTTTGATGCCAGCAAAGGCGCCACCACCATGCAATCCCAAATTATGACCATACCAATACAGGTAATACATATACACAAACAGAAAATAAAAGGGTACTAAAGCAGGAATTAAGCCAGCTACCAGATTGAGTTTCTTTGGTGTTGCAATAAAATACAAACCCAAAAGAATGAACAACACAAAAATATAAGGTGAATAGGTCATTATCGTATTCAAAACCTTAAGTGTTGTTGGCGTTACATCAATCTTTATTTTCTGTCCTGTTGCCGGATCGTATACATCGTGTCCCTCTGCATCTCGCTGAGTATCGAACACATAAAAACTGGGATGATCCAATGATGGAGGATTATTCCTGCCTTGAACAATAGGATACATACCAATGTAGTGATTGATAGCATTCATTTCCATGAGGCAATCAGCACCTTCATTCGTAGCAAGCTCTTCTCTCTCCTTTACTCCTTCGCATCCATTATAAACACCGTCAAATTTAAAGTTGATCCGGATTCCTTTAGGATACATGGATTTAGGATATTGAATACTTTGCAGGGCCACTCCCCATATGGGTGTGAAATAAGTAACGCCAATCAAAATGAGACCAATAAGAGCAAAAACGATGTACACTTTCGACTTCATAACAATGTTTTCTTTTAATTAGGGCTTCGGTTCAACACCAGCCTTGCTAAACATAAAGCTGATGGCATCATAGAGATCCTGTTCTGAACAATCCATACAGGTTCCTTTTTCTGGCATCACACCATATTTTCCGGTATATCCGGAATTGGCATGTTGCACTAATGTAGTCATACCTTTGGCAGCAAGTTCTTCCCATCGGGGAGTATCTTCAAGAGCAGCAGCTCCAGCTACACCTTTTAAGTGACAAGCTATACATGCTTTGTTGTAGATTGTTTCACCATTGGCTAAATCAGCAGTTTTTCCACCGCCGCCGCCACAGCTGCTGAGCATTACAGTAAAGAGTAATCCTCCGAATAGAGCAATGAATTTTCTTTTCATTTTTTAAAAACGGTTAAAGTTAATGTTAGTTAAATTATGCTGTCAAAGTTAAGGTAATTACCGGGAGAAAATAGTTTTTCTCCCGGTAAAATTCACCTATTGTTGTTCAGTTAAGTATTGACTAGTGCGGAGTTTCAGATAGGTAATAATTTTAGCAACATCCTCTTCTGAAACATTCTGATTTGGCATGGCCAGTTTATAGCGCTGACGCATGGCTTCGATATCTGCTTCATCAAAATGTTCTTCAGGATTCATAATCCAGGATTTTAGCCAGTCCTCAGTACGACGTTTGTCGACCATCAACAAGTCAGGACCGTTAAAGTCTTCTCCAAATTTGTGACAAGCATTACATCCATAATTCAGGAATTCCATTTCGCCTTCGAGCAAGTTTTTCATTTCTATTGCTGATGGCTGGAAGGCCTGCATCTGCATATCTTTCTGAACACGTTTTGAATAGGCCAATAAGCGTTCGCTTTCAGCTGCTTCACTGTGTTTTACAGTTAGATAACCTTGCAATATTCTGCCATCTGCACTGTGGTAATGATCAAGCAAAAGTGGATACATACCGGCTCTTTCGGCTTTGAACTCAAGTGTTGCAGTTTCGCCCGGGCGCCAGCGATACATCTGGTCATAAGCTGCTATCTCATAAACATAATGATCAAGTTTGGTTTGTCCGTGGTTGGTAATATGAATCTCAACATCTTTACCTTGTTCTACGGTAATATTTCCTGGCTTTACCTTTCCATCATTGATGGTCGCGAAAATATGCACCTTATTTCCTTTTGTTTCAGCACGTTCTGAACCCAAATCAGTGAAATAAGGCGATTTCTCCATTGTATAAATATTAGTGCCTGTTTCGTAGGTTTCGAACGACTCAAAATTATC
>JAGYNM010000203.1 GCA_018399335.1 Bacteroidales bacterium
GCTTGCTGTTGTTCGTTGATGCTTGTACAATTATCAACAACAAGAGTCAACACATCGCTATCGTCGCCTTCACACACTTCAGCAGCAAATACTTCCAGTGTAAGTTCTACACTTCCATTCAGGATATCATTTTCGCCAGGCGTATAGGTAGCATTCAACAGATTGGCGTCATTGAAGCTTCCGTCTCCGCTGGTGATCCAAATGGTGCTGTCAGCATAAATGGCTTCTCCATAAAGTTCGATCACTTCATCCTGACAAATAATTGTGTCGTTGCCAGCAATTGCTTCCGGAAAGTTGTGAATAAATATAGTGAAATCGTCAGATACCTGCGTGCCATCATAACCGGTAGCGGTTATTGTAAGACTTACTTCGCCTGAAATACGATCATTTTGACCGGGAGCATAAAGCGTTGCAAGACGATCGTCGTAAAGCAAAATTCCATCTCCCGAAGTAACCCATTCAACGCTTTCCACTGCAAGTGCCGCAGCTTTTGTATCTATTGTTGTATTATCAATACACATATATTGATCCTCTCCAGCATCAATTTCGGGAGCCACGCCGGGGGCAAAATTGAAAGAAGCAAAATGAGTCCGCCAGTTACTTCCTAGCCTGTACATCTGTGCATACCAGAAGGTTGAATCATCAGCAGGGTCAACCGACATCGCACTGTAATCGCCCCAACGATTTATATTGGTTTGTGCGCTTGTTCCGTTTACTATTACTGTTTCAGGAATATTAAACTCTCCGAGTGGTGCGTTGGCTGTGCGTCCTGCAAAGCGGATGCTTGGATAAGTTGTTGTGCTGGAAACGCTATACCCAACAGCAATGTTTCCATTCGCATTCATGGCAATACTACCCATCCAGCGATAGTCGAGGTCAGGCTGCCAGGTACCTTGCTGATAGATGGACCAATCGTCGGTAGCTTTACGCAATTCGTACCAGCGAACAGCAGCGCGTGCATTGGCTGTTACTGTATGATTGGCAAGCAAAGTGCTGTAATCTCCAAAATTTCTATATTGTAAACGAAACATCAACTGCCCGCCAATAGCATCTAGTGCTTGGGTTGTTCCCGGTTGAGGAATGGATCCCACATTAGCATTGAAAGGCTCAACAACCAGGCTGTTATGCAAGCTATAAGTGGAGGAAGAAGGATTACTCCAGTTGATATCAGCCTTCCAGATTTCAAGATTTTTATTTCCGGTGCGGTTCATATGTGCAAACCAGGCAGGCTCATCAGAAGGAGGTGGTGTGCCATCAAAATCAGCTGGCATAATACCAAACTTTGAATTTGTAATAGGAAACATAATCATCTCAGCATCAGGATCACCGGCAAGCATTGCATCACGGTCAAGGGCGATTGCGCCTCCACCAACATAGGCAGTTGCACTGGCGTTGAAATAGTTGAAAGTACCCAGATAAGCATTATGCCAAACGCCAAACTTTGGATAGTCGTTAAAATAGTTAAACTCAAAAGCATAACGATACCAGGCACCAAGTGGGTCGCCGGTTTCAGAAATTGCCACGAGTTCCCAGAAACTACCATCGCCGGTATTCACGGCAAACTGACTGGCAAACCAACGATCAGCGCCTTCGTCATACAAAACGATTGGATCACCGTCATTTGTCCCACTCCAGGGCCCCGGAAATCCATCCCATAAGGTACTGTTATCGGCCGGACCATACAATTTAACCCCTTCTTTATTATAAATCGCAAAAGAGGAATTAATCATCAAAAAATAGTGATCAGGCCCAACATCTCCATCCGTATCAGGAGGGTAAACACCATTAACATTTCCCAAAGCCATCACTGAGCGCAAAGGCCAATAATCCCCTTCGCGGAGGTCACCTCCGTGAACAACAGCATCGATAACATCATTGTTTTCAGGAACATCGAGATTAAACGGAGGTTTTTCAATTGAAGCATTTCCAACCAGATCATTTTTCCAGGCACGCTTCCGTTCTCCGGGAATTACAGGCATTACATCACGTAAGGGCTGTGTTTTTTCGAAATAAGCGGCCTTAACCACTTTTTCTGCTTTGTAAACTGTGCGATCAAATGCTTCTGACTGCGCAAAAACAGCAAGACCAACCAAAAGCATCATGAAAAGCGTAATACTTTTTTTCATTTTTTCTAAATTAATAAGGTTTAGTATTTTATAAAAATTATTTCATTCGCAATTGTCGTGACTCATGCCATCAACTGAAAACTAAATTTTCGACTTAATCGATTCCTGAGCCGATACAAAACAAAATAGTAAGGAACCAAAATTCCAAGAGCGAGCAATCCTGCAATACCTTCGCCTAATCCAACTGAAATACTGATAATTAAAGTAAGAAGCAACACTAAAAAAGGCAGGATATAACCCAAG
>JAGYNM010000204.1 GCA_018399335.1 Bacteroidales bacterium
TTTGCAGAATGTAAACCTTTCCTGTTTCCCAGGTAGCATCCTCTGTGATGTTGCTGGAAATATAGAAGGTAGTTTGCTCTTCAACAACATTTATAACGGCCGTTGCATCATCAGTTTGATTACTTTTGTCGGCAACGCTAAGGGTTACTGAACCTGCACCTGCATCAGAACCAGCAGTAAAAGTAACTACGATTGTTCCAGAGGTAGCATTGTCAGTGCCATCAGTTTTTACAACTGCAGTACCATTTGTTGCAGTTACTGTTGAAGAAGCAAAACCTGCTTCAGCAGTAAAATTAAAAGTTACATCAACAGCTGCTCCGGTCAAAGCCTCACTTGCAGCAGGTGCAGTTACCTTAGGAGCTTGTTTAACATCATTGTCGTCATCGTCTTTGTTACAAGCCGAAAAGATTGCCATTGAAGCAACCAAAGCATACATTAAAAGTTTTTTCATGTTATAAAAGGTTTATGTGAAAAATTCTGCTGCAAAAGTGATCTATTAAATCCGGTTTGCTAATTAAGGAGGTTTTACAAAAATGTTAAGGTTACATTAAGTCCGTAAGCTACAAATGCGTGAAAAAGCAATTATGAATTGTAAATGAACATTTTGCATAGTATTGAGGCAAGCTTTCTTTTAATCATTACTTTTACAAAAAGTTAAGCATGAAATTTCCATTAGCCTTTCTCATCATTCTATTAATACCCTATCTCGCAATATCTCAATCAATTAATCCTGAAAAAGAAATTGTTTATTGTGATACACTTGTACCACGAATCGATATCACTATTCATCCCGATACCTTAAACTGGATTTATGAAAATGTTCAGAGTGATATCGAATTTCATGCTGCATTTGTTTTTAATGATGGTAATGTCCGTGATAGCATTAACCCTGTCGGTTTCAGATTGAGGGGAAACACCTCGCGTTTCAGTCAAAAGAAATCCTTTAAAGTATCTTTTAATACCTGGATTGACAACGGCAATTATCATGGAGTTGAAAAACTCAATCTGAATGGAGAACACAATGATCCCTCGGTAATGCGTGCCAAATTGATGTGGGATTTATTGCGTAATTGGGGTATTCCTGCGCCAAGAGCTAATCATGTGGAATTGTATATAAATGGCAACTATCACGGCCTTTATCTCAATGTGGAACATATTGATGAAGAATTTGTGGATTTACGCTTTGGGAACAAAGATGGCAATATATATAAATGCCTTTATCCGGCTGATCTGGATTATTTGGGCAGCGATCCCGATTTATACAAACTTGAAGCAAGTGGTCGTCGGGTTTATGAACTCAAACGCAACGAGGAAGCTGACGATTACAGCGATCTGGCAAATTTTATTTCCATCTTAAATAATAGTAATGATGAAAGCTTTAGCTGTGAAATTGATCAGATTTTTAACACAACTGACTACCTAAAAGTGATTGCCGCTGATGTGCTTTGCGGAAACTGGGATGGCTATATCTTCAATAAGAACAACTATTACCTCTATCACAATGAGTTCTCTGATCGCTTCGAATACCTGATTTATGATGTTGATAATACCTTTGGAATAGATTGGTTCAACATCGACTGGACCAACCGCAACCCTTATACCTGGGAAATGGATGGCAACGAAAAGCGTCCACTCTATACACGCATTATGGAAGATGATATTTTGCGGAAACAATTTACATGGATAAGTCAACAGCTTATTAATCAAATTGATATGGATTCATTGACGCAATCATTGCTGGAAAAGCAAGCCCTTTTAGCTTCCTATATAGCAAGCGACCCTTTTTATCCACTCGATTATGGATACACTTTCAACGATTTTGAAAGATCATTAACCGAAGTGATTGGCGATCACGTAAAAACAAGCATTTTCGGATTCCTTACAAATCGCTTCAGCAGCATCCAAAACCAGCTGGAAAACACTCAGGCAACACCTTTGATCAATCATATCAGCCACAAGAGGTTAGATGGTAATCGTCTTTTTATTGGTGCCTGGGCTGATGCACAATTTCCGTTCGAACTTAATACACAGCTAGTTATTGACGAAGACATCAGTGATAATGCCACAATGTTTGATGACGGCCAACACGACGATGGAGCAGCCGGAGACCGTTATTATGGAATTATTCTGGAAAATATCTCTCCGGAAACCAGCGTTTTATACCAGATTGTCGCTGTTGATACAACAGAACAAATAACTGTTAAGCCCTGCAATTATATTCATGTTAGACCACTTTCGAACGACCAGCCTTTGTTATTTATCAATGAATTTATGGCAGATAACGACAACTTCAACGCTGATGAAT
>JAGYNM010000205.1 GCA_018399335.1 Bacteroidales bacterium
CCAGATAAGTGGAGGGTGCTGGCTTAGCAAACCAACTGATGCTTTGGAGGTAGCTTGCTGGTTTCTCAACAACGGCATTTGTGGGAGCATTAATTATTCCGATGTTCCAGTCTTCCTGAAAAAACAAGTCTTGAAGATGAAAACCTATCCGGCGAAAAATGGCCGTCAAAAAATAGCGGATCATTTGCAGGTTGCCGGGCGGATGCTTGATAGCTGCCTGCGATTGCGATACTTCTGGCTCAAAATGAGGATTGAGAAGCAAGTCCCTGCAGCTTTGAAGGGGTAATCGGGCGCTTTCGAAATAAAGCTGATCCAGATGGGCTGCATAGGAATGCTTGATCACCTTATAAAACTGTCTTCTCAATATCAGGCCTTTATCTAATTCCTTTGTCAGTTTTTGCAAGATAACGCCATTGTATTCGTGGCCCTGCATAAACTCCCAAAAGCCCGGAGGACCACCACGGATCACACGCTCATCGTCGTGATGAAACGACCAAACCCCATAACGGGCAGCTTCCAGTATTTCGCCTTTGATGATGTTGAATCCAAAACGTAACAAAAAATCCAGTTTTTGGGATTGAATACTGCTGATATCAGCAGGTGAAAAATAGTTTGAAAGTCCTTTTTTCAGGGGAGTGCAGTATAGTTTTGCGATGGATTCAACTTCCTCACTGATGTCGGTTGGGGCTTTGCTTTTAGGCTTAAAGACATACCTGTTCCATAGGCGGAACAACAAATTTTTGTAGGGATAGGAGCGCAGGCGTACAAAAAAGCCAGGTGTTGAGGTAGGAGCTTCGTCATTGATTACGATCAGTGCCAGCTGAATGCCATTATTCCGCAACTGCCTGATCGTCTCTGCCTGCCAGAGTTCCAGCTGTAAGCTGTTGCACAGGAGTCCGAAGCGTAATTCGTTTGGCCTTTTCGCTGAAGTTTCCACCCTATTTTATGTTGTTGAGCAAAAGTAACAATCTTTGGGGATAGTGATACTAAATAGAGCGTTTAGCTGCAAACAGGATTTGGCAGCTTCTCAAATCTTGTAGTTGAACGAACCTAGAGCACCCATCCACTTCTGGATTTCTACTGCTGCAGATCTGAGATCCGTATCCGGAAAAATTAATTACGCTCACTAATTTCCCTTTTCCATAACAAGCATTTATTGATTAGAATTGATTATTTTTGAACCATGAGCCGAACGCATGAAATAAAAAAGACTTACACTCACTGATTTCATCATGGATGTCCATTAGGTATAAGCTGGGGATTGGGATTTCAAATGCACACTTATGATCAATCAATTCGAAAATCTTTAGCAAGACAAAAAGTTTTCATGGCATGAAAAACTGGCAAAAAATACTGATTCTTATAGTTGTTTCTTCTACGATTTCCTTGTTATCAGGTGCATTGAATTGGTTGAATCAATTCGTAATTTGCGGTATCGTTTATTTTGTTGCTGGATTGATTTACAGCAGAAAATATCCAATTTCTCGTTTTTTGTATGGATTAATTGTAGTGGCACCATTCCTGCTAACCTATTCGTTGCTTGTTGTTTGGGAAGGGCTTTCGCATGTTTATCCAATCGCTTTGGTGCCTGTTGTAAGCATTGCAACAGGCTTGATTTTGAACGAAGTATTCTTTAGAGGGATGTCAAAATCTGCTTTGAGCCTATTCATTTCGTTGGCGATTGTAGTGATTCTACTTTTAGGGTATATTGGAATGCCTAATTGGCTTAGCTATACACTTCACCCAGGAAATACCAGCAGCATCAGAGTTCCTGCTATTCAATTATATGATGAAAATGGAAACGCTTTCAACTTGAATGCCAAAACGGATAAAATCATCGTATTGGATTTTTGGACCACAAGTTGTGGCGTTTGTTTTAAGGAATTTCCTAATTATGAAGCACTTAAGCAGCAATATTCCGAACGTAAGGATATAGTTTTTTATGCTGTCAATCTTATTCATCGAAAAGAACAATTAAGTAAAGTTAAAAGGGTTACAAATGAATTACCTTATTCATTTGAACATTTATATTCCGATATCAATTCAGTGAAGCAGATTAGAGATTCATTAGGCATTAGTATGGTGCCACAAATTGTAATTATTAACAAGCAAAGTGAAGTGATTTATATTGGAAGTTTGAATGCGGAAAAACATATTCTCGTGAATAATTTTCATGATTTGATAAATTCAATAAAATAGCAGATTAATTCAGAAAAATTAAATATGAAAAAAAGATTCTTACTCGAATGGTTGCTTTGTTTCTATTCCTTTCAATAGTGCTTCCCCT
>JAGYNM010000206.1 GCA_018399335.1 Bacteroidales bacterium
ATCCGGAAGACGACTTTGTTTACGTACTTGTAACCAACACGAACGAACTTGGAGCAACAGAAGCCCGCATGTTCCCGAACCCGGCTACAGACAACGTAACCATTGAAGCCGCCGGCATGAACCGCATCACGGTAATCAATGCAGTAGGACAAGTTGTATACGATGCAGAGATCGACAATGTAAGAACACAGTTCAACGTTGCATCCTTCGAAGCAGGCGTTTATATGGTACGCATCAATACCGAAAATGGTATCGCAACCAAACGTTTGACTATCGTACGCTAGTCCTGACAGAATCGAAATCTTGATTTCGACATATACAGGCCGGATCCCTACAGGGATCCGGCTTTTTTTATTGACAATTTTTATTTTTTTCTGAATACTCTAAACACCTAAAGGCCTGATGATTTGGGCCTGAAATGAGAATAAATTCTTTTAAAACCCTTGTATTTATTGGGCTTTTATTATTTTTGCAGTAGGGGAATAAGCGTTTGAGATTGTCTCATACGTAACCAAGGGACAAGATAACTCCGATTTTAATTTAAACAACAGTTTTAAAAACTGCTGCCTGATGCTTTTGTATATAAGTTTCATGCAGCCTGTAAACATGTTTAATTTAAATAATGGAGTTATATACTTATCTTCCTTTTTACGCTCAAAGAATTTCTAACCGGCTTAACACAGCTGCCTGCCATAGCTGTGTTGCCGGTTTTTTTTATTTAATCAATTATTTATTCACTAAATCAATTTTAATTATGAACAGAAAAACTACCATCCAACGATGGTTTTTGCTGTTTGCCGCGGCTTTTATGCTAATCGGCACACAGGCAACTGCTCAGAAATTGGAAGTTACGCCTGCCTTATTGGATATGGGCGAACGTCCGATCGATGCGTGGATGGGTTCGGAAGCTTACACGCTTACCAACACATCTACTGACGAAATTATTTTAAACTCTGCCGAATTGGATGCAGTGGAATTTTTTGGCATTGATGCCATGACTTTCCCGGTAAGCATCCCAGCAGGCGAATCCGTTGAAGTGTTTATCAACACTAACGGTACAGCTGCTCCCGGCTTGCTGGAAGCAGATTTTGTTGCCCAATGGGGAGTAAACCGCGATGTAACGGTTGCTCAACTTCAGGCCACAGCCTATACACCTGTTCAGGGTGATGTTTTTGAAACTCCTTTTGAAATAGCTGCATTCCCATTTAATGCTGCTGCTGTTGCAACAACGGATTTCAGAAATAACTATGAGCTTACTGGTGCTGTTGCTGACGGCTTTGATGCTGTTTATGCCTTCACATTGGCTACTGATCAACTTCTCACAGTGAATCTGACTGCTACTGATGCAAAGATGGCTGTTTATGCAGCTCCTTTTGGTATCAATGAGGGTCCTGCTGCCGGAAACGAACTCTATGCTGCTGAAGCTTTGGCTACAGACATGCAATTGTTTGCCGGTGATTACTACCTGGTAGTGAGCACTTCAGGAGCTGATTATACACTTGATGTAACTGCTATGGCTATGCCAGCAGCTGATCAGGCTGTTAATGTTGCTCCCATCGACGGTGCAGTTGACATTACAAGCAACGAAATGCTGAGCTGGACATTTGGCGACAACACCCTGGAATACCAGGTTATTGTTGGAACTACTTATCCTCCTGCAAACGTTGTTGTTGAATGGACAGACGAATTGGCCACTACTTATCAATTAAGTAACCTCGAGCCTAATCTTCAGTATTTCTGGCAGGTAAATACAAGGAACAATAACAATGCTACTCCTACTATGGGAGACATCTGGGGTTTCACAACCACACTTACTCCTCCAACTGAACTTACAGCAAATGCTGAAGTTTACGAAGGTGAAGACGTTGTTTTAAGCTGGGAAAGTCCGGTTGACCGTGCCTTCCTTGGATATAACATCTTCCGTGATGGTGTTCAGCAGAATACTACCATGCTTACCGAAGCCACTTATACAGATGTTGAACCTGCCTACAATATGGCTGGATATGACTACACTGTAAGCGCAATCTTCGACGAAGGTGAATCAGCACAATCAGAACCTTTTACAGTTCAGGTAACTGGCGAAGGAACTTTGAGTGGTAATATTACTGATCAGGTAACTGGTTTGGTAATCGAAGGTGCTACTGTTGCTATCGAAGGCGTAGATGAGTTTGATGTAGAACAAACCTACACGGCCACTACTGATGCAGCTGGTGATTACACGCTCGACCTGTTAGCTGGTGAATATGACCTTACTGTTTCGATGGATGGTTATATTAATAC
>JAGYNM010000207.1 GCA_018399335.1 Bacteroidales bacterium
TCTCTGCGTTCTTCTATGGTCATAGGTCTTGTGATTTTGAACGCAAAATTGAGGGGCTAGGCTATAACTCACAAGATGCCTTTGGCCGAAGGGTTACTTTAAATCAAAAAAAGCAATGCAGGATTGCCCCACACTGCTCTTTCTGGTAACCCTATGCACGGTGCTAATACAAACTTAGCTTTGAAATATAGCGTTTGTTTGCTGAAAACAACTCAACGATAACAACACCCCTGGGCAGATCCTGCACAGAAACAGCTTTACTATCTCTTGCATGAATTGCTTCTCTCCTCAATATTTTACCCCTAAGATCATAAAAAGTCAGTGTTCCTGCCTCTTCAAAACTGCCTTTAAAATACAATTCATTGGTGGCAGGATTGGGATACACCTCCAGTCTTTCCGTTCCCGGAATTGCTGACAGACCTGTGTAGAAATCAGCTGAATCCACTACCACAAACTGATGCATCATGCTTGTGTCTTCGTGTGTAAGTATGTGGCAATGATACATATAACCTTGATTTGGATGGAGTGGCGAAGGGAAGCTGTCAAATCGGGCTTCAAAAATAAGTGTTGCTCCCGGACGGATTAGCTGAACATCCTTGAACCCAAACAATTCGTCAGGCAGATCGGGATGAGTATAGGTTGCCACTGAATCAAGCACACCAACTTTTCCGGTGTATTCAACTACCTGAAACTGTACCTTATGAATATGAAAAGGATGAGATTTGTTCGTGAGATTGTTGATTACCCAGCGTTCTTTGGTATTTACCAGAACAGTATCATTTATCACCATCATATCCATGGGTGTGCCATCGATTGTCCAAACATTTCCGCTTCCGCCTGAGCCCATCAGGTTTTTCTCCCTTGTCATAAATACGGGACCAGGACTCAATTCGTAATCAACGAGGGTGGTTGGCAAAGTTGTTACAGGATTTTCAGACACCAGGCTATGATCAACAATAAAAGCCATCAAAGCCTTACCATTGGTGGAGCCATAATTCATATCATGCGGAACCGCCAAATTCGTCATATAAACCGTATCACCATCGTTAAACTGGGCAAAATCCACCAGAAACTCTCTCCTGTCGCCTACCGACATCAAGGTGGAATCAGTGGGTCGCGGCTCATCAACATAGCCTCCTCCGGTTGCTACCATCCACATGCTGGTGAAGTTTGACGGAGAAGCTAAGGCTTTTGACAAACCAATATGAAACATTTTGCGGGGACTGCCATTCAAAATCCTCAAGCGCACTACCTCAGCCGGAACTTTCAGATAACCTCCTACTACACCATTTATCAAAGTGTATGGTCCATTGCCGGGTTTTTCGCCTGCCTTAATGGCTACTGCTGTTGGAGGTGTGGTGGTTGAGTCGAGTACAAATCCCTTTTCCTGAATCACCAGAGGGAAATCGTTTTGGCCATAATTGTTTGGCAAAACTTGATACAACGGGTCGTTTGCCGGATCCTCCACTACGATCATCCCTGCCAAACCTCTTATCACCTGATCGGTAGTTAAATCCATCAGATGGGTATGATACCAGCAGGTTTGAACCTCATCGATCATATTAAAATAAGGCGTCCAGTTGGAGCCATTGAAAATAACCTGATGCGGACCGCCATCCATCGCAGCAGGTATGTTAAGACCATGCCAGTGAACTGTGGTGTTAGCTCCGTCTGGTAGCGAATTTGAAATATCAAAAGTCAAATCATGGTCTTTAGTAAAAATCAAAGTGGGACCCAAATACGACATTTTTTCACCAGCAGCTTGCCCTGTTCTATTGTAACAATAAGTGGCCAACGGCACATTTAAATTGATATCAGTGACAAAACCGTTAGGATCAAAATTATGCTGCCCTCCGGCGATGTCAATCTCGAAATGATCTCCCTGCACCTGATAAGGAATCGGTATCTCATTCTTAAAGATTTGAGCATTGGCAAACTGTGATATTGAAAGCAGTAAAATCAACTGCATCAGAAACTTGTAAATAGAATTGGTTCTCATAATATTAATTTTAATGAATAAAATATTGAAGTTTTTATGCCACGAATGCTGGTTAACATTTGGCATATGTGGTAAAACTATACAAACCAATGCTGAATAAATAAATATTAACAAGAGTTTAACAAATAGACTTTTATACACAATTGAAAGATAAAAATGTATTTATGACTTTTTTAGGCTCAATAGAAATAGCTTTTGGAGAATGTGCAATCCCGCTATTCTAGCGGCATGAAATATGTCACAATTGATGGCGTAA
>JAGYNM010000208.1 GCA_018399335.1 Bacteroidales bacterium
TATAACTTCCGTTTTCGAAACTTACCGTTCCGCCACTCAAATCAACCAGTTCGGCCAACGAAAATGCCTGATTGTTTCCGGGCGTAATGTATTGCGCCTTTAACGTAAATCCTGACAAAATGATTAACAAGGTGATAAAACTAAATTTTTTCATGATATCAAAGCGTTTAAGTTTATATGTTTCGTTTATTTAATTTTCTCATTTTTTGCGGTCCGTACCAAATCCAAAAACCGCTTAAGCCAAACAATATTAGTGAAAATCCCATGATGGTCGTAAAAAACAACTTGAAAAAGCTGAATTTGGAATCAAAAAACTGATCCAGAAAAGAGCCGTCATGCAGTTCTTCCAAAAAATCTGAACGGCGTTTGCCGATGTGCATTACCTGAGCAGTTGCTCCGTCAAGTTGAACTCCCCAGTAGTGATTTTCGAAAATGAATTTGACAACTCCCCTGTCTGGCCTGATGTCAATGCGTGAAATTGTTGTTTCAAGTTCTGCTGAAAAATCTGATAAGCTTTGTATGGCAACTTTTTCAAGGCTGTCGAGCGGTAACCAGTTTTTTAGATCTGATGAAGTACCTTGTCTGTTATTGGGTAGAATATAGTCATAACTGTTTTTCTTCCAGCCTAATAAGATGCCTGTAATGGCCATATTAAGGATGAAAACCAGTAAAATCAAACCTGTGATGCGGTGGAGTTTCCTCAGAAACCGAATCGTTTTGGCTTGTTTACGTCTGGAAATTTCGGTTTGCGGAAGTATCTTTGAATCGTTCACTATTCCTGAAATCCAACATTAATAACCATAAGCTCTTCCGTTAATTTGTCGTACAAGCACCTCCATCACACATACATTTTTAAGCGCGGGCTCGCTGTATTTGAATGCGTTATCAGTATATTGATGCATGATCACATCGAGTGCAGCCTGTTTTTCTTCCATATCTTCAATAAAAATTACTTCACCCATTATCTGAACCGACCTATATTTCATCGAATAGCTGCAGGCCACTTCGCTGTTCTGAAACCGAAGTTCGTGATCGGTGCTAAAAGTGACACAGACTTTAGGATATTTTTTCAAAATTTCAATTTTTCTGCCTTCTGGTGCCGAATGTAAAAATAGCCGGCCATTTTCGTAGCCAAAGTTCATGGGCACGGCATAGGGTTGGTTTCCGTCATCAACCATCGACAGGGTGCAGGCTTCACATTTTTTAATGATCGCTTCCAGTTCGGGTTCAAAGGTGAGGTTTCGGCTTTTCATAAAATTCTCCTTATTTGTTGACAAAGATCGCAAATTTCAGCAGTTTTTTGGCCTTATTCAAATCAGTTGAAAAGCGTATTTTTGCACAAAATTTCTAACTATGCGTTATTCAGTTATTTCCATATTTATCCTTTTTTCTTTTTGGGCTCAGGCTCAGCAACCTCAGCTTGCAATTCAGCAAATGCAGGAGCAAATGCGCTACCTCGCATCTGATGAGCTAAAAGGCCGTTTTCCGGGTACTCCCGAAGATCAGCTGGCTGCTGATTACATCCGTGAAGCATTCCTAAAGGCTGGACTTACACCTTTGGCCGATAATGGGTTTCAGTATTTTTCGGTGGTTACTTCCGTCGAAGCTACCGATGATAACAAGCTGAATGTGAACGGAAAAGCCGCTATTTTTGAGGAAGATTTCAGTTTGTATGCATTCAGCAGTAATGCGACAGTTGAGGCTGAAGTAGTGTTTGCTGGCTACGGACTGGTGTTGGACATGGATAGCTTGCAATGGAATGATTTTGAAGGCCTCGACGTGAAAAATAAATGGGTTTTGGTGCTTGAAGGCGATCCAGAACCTGATAATAACGACAGCCCGTTTATCCCTTTTGCAACAATTAGAAACAAAGCGCTGAATGCTAAAGATCAGGGTGCAGCAGGGCTTTTGGTTGTTGGTGGTAGCCAGAATGACCCTAAAGATGAGATCACACCGCTGCTTTTCGAGCGTTCTGTTATTAGTGCAGGACTTCCAGTGATCGATCTGAAAAGATCCTGGGCAGATAGCATTTTATTGGCTGATATGTTTTCGGTCGATAGCCTGGAAATATTGACGGGAAAAGGAAAGAGCTCTTTGCAAAACATTGAAAACATATTGATTAATGCCACTACTGTTCTTGAGCGCCAGGAGGTAAAAACTCAAAATATTGTTTTTAAGATTGAAGGCACTGACCCGA